>QIDY01000054.1 GCA_003228495.1 Nitrospirota bacterium | reverse complement strand
TCAGGATTTTCCTGTAATTCTAAAATGAGAAGCGACGGAGAAGTGGTATCCTTATGGTCCTTGACTCGAAATATTTCGTTCCCTGCAATAATCTCCTCTAGCGCCTTCTTGGTTTCGGCACATTGAATGGACAATTCAACCTTGAAGGCCGACATGGTGGAATCGGCAGATCCACCAGATACACGTTTGGGTTTCCAGCTTGTATCGGCCATTCTAATTCCCTCCTCCTAAACTAAATTTGATTCTGCCACCTCCATTACCTTTTTTCTCTGCAAATGGAGGCTTCTCAAAAGATTTATGATAGCGTTCCATACTAAATTGGGAGGGCTGCCCACCAATTCCTTCAACAGGCTCTAAAGAATTTCCCGCTTGAGGATTGAGAATTTGGCCTTCCAACGCATAACGATAGGAATTCCCGTACTCTTCATTTAAATGGATAGGTTGAGGTGCCCAAGGAGAGAGCACCTGATCACTTTTTCCCATAGCAAAAGGGCGCCGACCATGGTCTTCGGTCATGGTTGGCCAAACACCACACCCAGTCATTCCCAACAACAGTATGCCGATCAACCCAACAGAATTCACAAAATATTGGCGTCGCATGATTCTCTCCTTTTTTTCTCTAATAATTCCTCAGGGTGCAAGATGACCGAACACACCTTCTATCCCGCCTTTACTATAAGGTATGCGTGTAGCCATCCGGGGTTCCCCTATTTGATAAGCTTCCGAAGGTCGAGGAACGCGGCTTTCGGGATACACGCCTTCCAAATACCCCATTAACATTAATTCAAAATCATTCGGTTCCAAATAATGATCAGTCGGCAACGTCTGGTTCACCACATTGAGTGGTTTCACCAGGTGTGGCGTCACAATCACAATAAGCTCAGTTTCACTCTTTTCAAACGAGGTGCTCCGGAATAAAGCACCCAGGATCGGGATATCGCCGAGCACCGGATATTTGGCAACCGTCTCCCGAATATTTTCCTGGAGCAGTCCTGCAATGGCAAAACTTTGTCCATCTCCTAACTCCACCACGGTCTTCACACGACGAGTTATCAAAGATGGGATTTGAAACCCACCAAACTGAATTCCATTGGCAAAATCCAATTCTGAAACCTCAGGATTGACAACGACAGAAATTCGATCCTTCGACAGAACAGTCGGAGTAAATTTCAAGCCAACACCAAACTCCTTAAACTTGATGGTGATTTGGGCCAATTGCTGAGGAATCGGAACGGGAAACTCTCCTCCAACGAGGAAGGAAGCCGGTTGACCGCTCTCTGTAATCAGAGTTGGTTCGGCCAAAGCCCTTGATAATCCATGTTCTTTCAACATCTCCAGCACTACCGTCCATGCATCGTTGCCGATGTTAAATCCCAAGATCGCAGTCGCGGCAGTAGAAGCTAAAAGATCTATACCACCCGGGGTTTGTGCATTCGTTTCAAATGAAGTCAATTCATTCAATCTTCCAATGGTAAAATCGCGATGCCCTAGTTGGCGTCGTGTAAAGTTTACCCCTAGTCTCTTCAACAATCCTCGTTGCATCTCTGAAATCTTGACTTCCATCATCACCTGTTGAACGCCCCCAACCTGCATCACATTAATAATTTTCTCTGGAGCAAAAGGTTCGGCCAAGACTAACGCTTTGTTCAAAGCTTCAACACTGGTAACATTTCCTGCCACGGTAATGTGTTCGTGGCTGGCCATGATTTGTATGTCCGGTTCATCCGGCAATAGAATATGGAGCTGTTCTTTTAATCGAGTCACATCAGGAGTGACGCGAACTTGAAGCACATTTGAGACCTTGCCATCCTGAGCCCATAACGTCAGTGTAGTCGTCCCAATTTTTTTTGCTGTGACATAGACTTGCTTCGTCGACAAAACAATCGTGTCGGCTATCTCAGGTTCAGCGAGAGAAGCCCGCTTAAATTTCATTGGGGTTTCAATAATTTTTGATGTCCCAACCGTCAAGTCTAATGATTGAGGGGAATCGATTTGAGAAGTCTGATAAGTCAGTCCTTCTCCCAAGACCGGGTTACTGCACAACACACAGAACCCAATCATGATCAATTTTAGATGTAACAAACGTGGCATAATTGTACCTACTTGTGGTTAACGTGGATGAATACCAGACGATGCCCAGCTATTCATGAGTAGTGGAATAACATCCATTTTTAAAATCTTCGAACCGATTTCTCTTTCCCCTTAATGACCTCTACCCTGACACGCTTACTTCTTTTCGGAGCAAGTTGATACGAGGTCATGAGATCGGAAAATTTCGCACCTCGAGTCTTCTTAATTTCAGCATTAAGGGGACTCCGAAGCGCAAGCCGTATTTTTCCTCCATTGGATGCCATAGCCAGTTTCTCCGCCTCTTCTAGTGTGACCTCAAGGGTAATGACTTTGACGGCCTTTGGTTCTTCTCCATCGACTCGTTCCATTTGCGTGCCGGTGGCTAAGACCAGCGAATTTTCCAACACGACTTTGGTGATTTGGGCATTGGTTTTATTCCCTGGACGCTCAAACGTCACCATCACATCCACACGATCTCCCGGTTGCACAAATCCAGGAAGACCCACGACCTCATTGACTTTTACTGCCATAGCGCGTTTTTGAGGGTCCATCACCGCACTGACTCCTCCGGTGGTGACATCAATTGGAGCAAGTTTCGATTCCATAATCGGTTCATTCTTTTTTAAGTTAGCAAGGACCACTCTGCCTTTGAGGTCTTCGATTTTTTTAAAATGTCCAACGGGCAACACGTCTTCCGGATACTGGACGAAACGAATAAATTCGTCTGTCAATGGCGTTCCCCAAGGCACATCAGAACTCGCCACCGCAATTTGGGATCCCTCAATTTCCACGACTGGTTGGGCCTCTGGTTCGCTTCCCTGCTGTCCTTGGAGCCATTGATAAATCAATACCGTTGTTACTAAGGCGATTCCGATCGCAGCACCTAAAAATAGCAGTGGACGTTTTTGCCCCATCACCGTGCCTCCTCGTTATTCATGCTCTTAACGTTCATTCTTTTTGCTTTTCTTGTGGTTATCTACGAACCTACCTGAACATAGATATTTTCAGGTCTTACATGCGAATATCGGATTCCACCAGCGCTTTCTTTAGTCTTTTTCACGCTGCTCATTCAATAAAATTAAATGATTTGAAACCATTGGTACCCTTGGCCGATGAGAGTTCCAAGGCCAAGGACAAGAGCATACCGAAGCTTCGGTAGGGCGGTTTGTTCCAAGGAAGCGGCCACATTGATCTTCATAAACACCATACTGACCAATATGATCTTTATCCTTTCAGCCGTTTGGGCTAAGCCTAAATGCCAACCCATCATCGCCAGGGCATATAATCCACCTAGTAAGGAAGCAAAAAGAAACCCCACAAAAACGTTAAGGGGGCCAACCACGGCACCTACAGCGGCAAGTAACTTCACATCTCCGGCACCCATTCCCCCATACACATAAAAACCAATGAGGAGGCTAAACCCTAGGCCCAACCCTTCCACACTAAATAGGATCCCATTCCCGGAGTCTGAAATTGCATGAAACCCAAGTCCTACAAGGGCCAAGGGAAATGTGATGAAATTGGGAACACGGCTGGATCGAACATCCGATATACCCGCAGAAATTAACCCTATGAGCAAGACACCATGTATAACGAGTTGTGTGGTCATAATCACCGGATATTTAGCACGGGTTTCATTCCAGGCCTTGCCTGAACCCCTGATCGCCCATCGCAATCAAGGTCGTTTAACAAGATATTAATCGGCGACTTTTTCCCAATCTGTAGAAATGAAGAGTGAAGAATGGTTACGACAAAACCAGGTGAGACACAACAACAATTGAATAGAGTCGGTCGGTGAAAGCTCTCACCAACCACATGCGTGTTTTTTGAAGAACTATTGGGGAATTGAAGGAAAGGGGCCCACGGCAACTTACACGGTGAGCTGATGAGGAGGGGGAAGAAAAGATATGATCTTCTCAGATGACAAACTAATCCTGAAAAAGCAAAACCCTAAAGAACAGTGCAACGAACTATTTGCAAATCAGATTTTACCCTGATTGAATTGATTGACAACCAAGCAACAGATTACTTCATTCCCAAAGCAACCCGTCTATCCGTTCTCTAAAAAATCGCCCGACTGGCTAGAAGAAGGTTCGTACCCTGATGACCAGGGCCGCCTAAAAATGGAGTCATCCCCCCTACAGGAGTTATTGGATTATGCTGGTAATAGACTTTCAGGACCGTGAATTGATTCACTGCCGCAGCACCCAATGCTGGATCCCATTGAAGATACGCGTACAAATTACCAGGCAAATCACACTGAGCACCCGGATCCGGAGCGGAAATATCCGGGTGCGATAAAGTACCATTGGATGTCGTCACCGTACAGACCGGAGCATTCCCGGCTGCTGTTGCTCCATTGATTTGTGCCAAAAATATGGAATATTTTCCCGGATTACCGTTGAGCCTTAAGGCCCCTTCCGTGGATTCCAACATGGCCATCATATTGCCATTGGTCGTGAGGTTTCGAGAGGCAAGACTGGCCCCTTCTCGAGCCAACGTAGTGACAGCATGCCGTTCACTATACAACACCCCATATTCTATTGTCGCAAAAGCTAAAAACATAAATAAGATAGACGAGACTGCAAATTCAATCGTCGCGCTTCCCTGCTCAGACCATAAGTGATTCCTTAAAGACCAATTCATGATTCAGCCCCCCAATAATATACTCGTTTCTACACGATTCTCTACAAGATGAAGTTCTCGTTTCTATAGGTTCCTTCCGAGATCAATTGTTTCGAGGACCCACCAAAAAACCCGCCAACTAAATCAGTAAAAAATTGATGCTGGTAGAGGACACGCACACGCATGAATGCCCCTGCTCCACCAGCCGCAGCCGTATTCACCACAGCAGGATCATCGGGATCTGTCCAATCGGCGTCAACCTGAAAAATTTTAATATTCGCCGGATCGATCACCATGATTCCAGCAGCTTTATCTGAAATGGCTTGTTTAATGGAATCCTCACGAGACATTGGATCTCCATTGCCATCATTCAGGACTGCCCCGGTTGTACCCACTCGAATGCCTTCACTGACGGCGGTATTCATGGTATGGGTATGGAGAAAGTACCAGCCGAATTCTGCCACTCCAAACACCACTAACAAAAAGGGAAGCAGAGTGATCCCCATTTCAACCGCGGAAACCCCAGAATCATTTCGCCAGAATGCACTGATTCTCTTTCTAAATGTGCGCCAACCACTCATGATACTTCCCTCCAAATTCGTGACGGTGTGGAAAAGCTTTAATTTTCCCAATACCTCATCAAAAAGATATGCCCTCTTTAGCTCACCAGAATAAGTTTGAGTTGATTGGCAATCGTTTGGAAGATTCCCTCAAGTTCTGAAGGATCATTCGCAAAAAAAGCATGATCGACATCTGTGGCAAGGGTCTCCAGGAAGGTTTGATCAACACTTCCCAGCCCTATGGTATACACGTCGATCCCAAAAGCTTTAAGTTCGGCCGCATGGTCTATCGCCATTTGTCGGGTAAGCCATACAGTGTAGTCCACCAAATCAGGGGACTCCTGGACCCCGCAATAAGGATCGGAATAACTATTCATGGGGTTTCCATACGCACTTACTCCATAGGTTGGGTCGTCAAAAATATTCCATTTTGTGGTTGTGCCACCACAAGCGGAGCCCGAGGATTTTCCGTCACCGGGCTTGTCCGCATCGTTCGTAAAGTAATTCACTTGCTCATCTGCTTTGCCGAGCCTACCGTATACGTTATTAGGTGGACTTCCGGTGAGCAACGCCACGGCATCAAGGTCTGCTCCGTTATATTTGAAGTTTGCGCGAAACCCGCTAGGGTTTCCATCAGAGAACAAAATCACGACTTGCCGGGTCCGTTCATTCGCAGGAAGGGATAATTGTCCTGGTTCCCAGGGGAGATTCACGGCTTGGCCTAGGGCGTCTTCGGTGTTGGTTCCCCCAGTTGCATTTAAATTGCCAATTTCATTGGTCATGTCAAACACAAAGTCTTGAGATAAAGGAACGGGAATTTGAACCCCTGTGGCATAGGCAATCAGGGCAAATTTATGGTCCTTTTGAAAGCTTTGAAAATTGTTCACAAAGGTATCGGCCCCGGTTTTGAGATCATCTATGGCCGCCCCCGCCATAGATCCAGACACATCCAGAACTAACGCGACTTCGGCTTTTCGGAGTTTCGCCGATCCAGCAGCGCCCAAATCGGTCATGGTTGTTCCCGTGTCAAAGATTGTCGTCATATGGTTCAAAGAATGCACGTTCCCATTGACGGTTACTTTGCCATCGGCATCTTTGTTGGCAACAAACACTGGCGCATCAGTGTCTAAAAGACCAGGGGGAAAATTCGCATGAGCCACTTCAAGAACAAACGCCTCTAAGTCAGCGTCGGTGGAAAACTTCGGGTTGGAGACATTTTTAGCTCCGGCAAAGGCAGCACCATCAATGGATTTACTTATTTCCGCTTGAATGCTGTACCATCGTCCAATTTCAACTCCCAAAGCCGCAAATCCCACCATGACACCGAGAACAATAGCGGACATCAGTAAGTAGGCGCCCTTCTGATTAGCTAAAATTTGGCGAATAGGTTTCATTGGAAATATTCTCCTTCTTGCAGATTGCCTTCTCACAAAAACTCCTGGCTTATGATTTTCAGAAAGGCCGCTTCAATATGCTTGATGAAACTTGATGCATGGTGGCACCGTGATCGTTTTCAGATTCATCAGAGAATCTTCTAAGGCAATTTGGTATTAACTGTGGTATAGAGTCCCGCGACCTTTGTCCCCAATGTACTCACCGTTGTAATAATCGCTGCGGCAATGAGAGCTGCCAATAATCCATATTCAATAGCCGTGGCGCCTTCTTCATCAGCGACCCAGGCTCCAATATGTTGTATGGCCTTCTTCATGTTGTGACATCTCCTACACAAACAATAGGGTTTGCCCAAAAAAGATCCCGGGAGCCCTCTCTGATTATGACAATCAGAAAGGACTCCCGAAAGTCTCTACGGTAAAGGTTTACGCGTTTAGGGGAGATTGGTGTTCACTGTGGTAAACGCAGTGTTCAACTTCACACCAATCTGACCAACCACCACAATGATGACCGCAGCGATCAAAGCCGCTAACAAGCCATATTCAATTGCAGTCGCTCCCTCTTCGTCATTTAAAAAATTCATGACTTGATTCACCATAGCGTATCTCCTTGTCGGGCGAAAAAGTGAAAAAACGCACTGTCAGTATGCCCGGAAGTCCTGACATGTACGCTGCCTCTCATGGGATTGTTCCTTCGGCAGCCCGGCAATCAAGGCCCAGCCTTGACCCGTAGCTTTGCGCCCACGCCTTCCAACGCGTTCGCCTTTATCGGGAAGAGGCACCCGACTGAAGCTGTATAACCTGGTTATTTGCAGATGTTCGTGCACCCATCTCAAACGTCCCCTCGTTTTCCGACAACCTATACGGGAAGTAGATCGCATGAGATTTCCCTGATTTTCTTGATTTTCTTTGTGCATCGCTTTCATATTTTTCATCTTGCCAATGAATTGAATTGATCCATTATCGACAAACATTCAAAAACCTTGACAAAGAATTTCATTTCTTTCTCCTTTCACAAAACAGTAAATAACCGTTAAGAAACCATAGGAAATTTTGAAAACTTTCCATCAATTCGCTTTCTGAGATTTTCACATTGCTCATCCACAAATTTTCTTTTAAAAAACCTTCTCTCTTTTCCAATTTCCCCCTTACACCTTCAAATTCCCTTGCCCCTAATGAAGCATTTGGATGCAGAAAATTCGCATTAACGTTTCCATTGTTTCATCTAACATCTAGAAATGAGAAAAAATTAATTGGTCTGCCTTAGCACCAAGATAAAGATGAAACACGTGATTACCCTTCTTTGAATTCGCGTGAAGAATTTTTATGTCGTCAAGATTTGAGAAATGTAACCTGATAGATTCTCCGAAAATGGAGTAGAAATTCCGTGTTTCGTAAAATTTTTTCTCATAAAAAGAATCGTAGGTCATCCGGGCAAAGCTACATTCACGCTTATATTCGCCGATACAAGCCAATATGATGTTTCAAGATACATTTCTTAGCCCTGAAAGAAATCAATGGCGGAAGCCTGTCTAAGACTTGCTCGTTCTAACAGTCCAGACAGGAGAGTCTCTGATATAAAAAGTCCTGCTTAGATTTCGAAGAGAGAAGTGGTTGAGAGAAAGAGCAGGTAAAAATGGGATATACGATCTTGAGAAGAATCAAAATCTGAGCGATTCATTATCACGTGTATGGCTCGCACAATACCTTTTACGGTCTTTGGCTAAAGAACGAGGCTGTGATGAGTTCGGCATTCATCATCACTCCATGATTTTTTTCAATTGATTGATGTTCTCATGAGGAACCCCTCTAATTAAAAAATCGCGCATCCCATGACAAACGCCTCAATCTCTCAGTCAACGGTCTCCCAGAGTCTGCAGGAAAGCTCCTTTCCAACATTCCAGGAACTTTCTGTTTCCCTATTAATTCCTGCTTACAACGAAGAAAGAGGAATCGGGAACGTCATCGCCGGATTTCGTCAAGCATTGCCAAGTGCCGAGATATTCGTTTACGACAATAATTCCTTAGACCGGACAGCTGAAGTAGCCCGCCAACTTGGTGTAATTGTTCGGCAAGAACCTCGACAGGGGAAAGGCTATGTGGTAAGAAGAATGTTCGCAGACATCGATTCCGACATCTATATTTTGGTGGACGGAGACAACACGTATGATCCCCAATTAGCTCCGACCCTCGTGGAGCTCTTAATACACAATGGACTAGACATGATCAATTGCTCCCGTGTACCCACCACAGCAACGGCCCATCGGCCAGGGCATAAATTGGGCAACCATTTGCTTTCCGGCATCGTCAGAATGATTTTCGGAGACAATTTCAAGGATATGCTCTCAGGCTATAGGATCTTTTCACGTCGGTTCGTGAAATCGTTTCCCGCCATGACGACAGGATTTGAGATTGAGACCGAACTGACTATTCATGCCCTTCGGTTAGAAATGTCTGCAATGGAAATCCCCTGCCACTTCCAAAATCGGATAGAGGGGTCAGAGAGCAAACTCAAGACATTTTCTGATGGGTTTCGGATTTTAAAAACCATTGCGAATCTTGTGAGACAGGAAAAACCCTTGGCTCTTTTCTCCGGCGTAAGCTTCCTTCTTTTTTCCCTATCTCTCATTCTCGCCTATCCAATCATTGAGACATACATTGAGACTGGCCTTGTACCTCGACTCCCTACGGCTATTCTCTCGACTGGCTTAATGTTAGGAGGCTTTTTGAGCATGGCATGTGGTTTAGTCCTGGATACCGTAACCAGAGGAAGGCACGAAACCAAACGCCTAGCCTATCTCTCTATTCCTGGAATTCACGAAAAACTGAAATAATCTTCTCCTGAATGTTGAGAAAATAACGGGCAAGACAACCGAATATTGCCAATGGACAGTCAGGGAGTCCAAGCATACATTAGCTTTTTACCACTTCAAAAAGTTTAAACGACTTTTTTAAGTCTTTCGGGAGTACTACTTCTTTTACCCATTCTGGCAAATCCCCTTTAAGCAGCGACTCGTAAAAAGTTATTTCTCCCAAAGAATTCCCATAAGCTGTGGACTCTTCCTTCGAGTGCATACAGATTAAAATGAGATCAATATTCCGGCGGTGAATAAAGGAGGCAGCGGTGGCTGAATCCCCTGCCCTCATAATGGCAAGCATGTCTCTTAAACCCTCTCGATTCCGATGCATCGGCGTGCCAATGACTTGATGGGAAGTCCGGTACAGCAATTCCGGCCCAAAATCTTTAAACGCTAAAATCGTCTTAGATGTCGGCTTATTCGGCACTTGTACATTCAAATATTTCGTCATGGACAGAAGCGAGCATTTATCTCCAATAGTCGATGACTCCCGTTGAGGCTCCTCAAGGGCCATCACCGTTCCCACAGTGATCGGCCAAAATAGCAATACCAATCCGAACAATAGAGAAGCGGCTTCTCCCTTTCTGTTTGGCCATCGTGTTCCAACCCATTCCAGTGCCCTGCGAACATATGCAACATAAGGAATGAGCAAAATAATACTTGCATAGGGTGTCCAGCGTGATTCATACAATGCTAAGGGAATAAAAATCCCAGCCCCGATAAACAAAAGAAGCCCTTGATATTTACCCAACATCGCTTGATTTCGCCACATGCCAATCGCCAGCCATGGAAGAACAAGAATGCCCATCCCCAAGCTCATGATCGCTTCACTGATTTGCAACGGTTGAGTTTCCGCAACGTTATCCCACACTAACTTCCGAATGGCTGGATCCATCCCGTCAAGAGGTCCTTTGAAAAAACCAGGAAATAGGCTCCAGTAAACCAGTCCTAGCAACATACTCATAACTCCAATTAATGCCATTCTCCGCCAGATGGTCAAAGTCCATCTTGAATGCAGACGGCACTCACTTATTCCAAGCCAAAGCACGGCTAATAAGCCCAAAAGCACACAATGGGGAAGAGAAATTTTGTCATACTCAATAATAAACAGATCATCAGCAGCTCTTTCTATTAACAGAAATAACGTGGCTATCAAAAACATCGCTGTCATGATCTTAAAAATATGGAACGCAGTTTTTTCTCCTTGCCAAATCCAAAACACTGTAGAGACCATTAAAAATAAACTGATCGGCACCAAAAATTCCACACTGACCCACAACCCTAATGCACCCATTCCACCGAGAAAGATAGCCTTCCTCAAGTTAGGTGTCCTTGGTGGCCCTTCGTAGATTCCAACCAAAAACCAGCAGAAAACGGCAAGAATCAGGCTATGGTGGTCGGGGCGGCCAATCATAAAATACGAAACAAGAATTGGCTGAGTTAGGAAAGCAATTGAAAGAAGTATCATTCCTAATCGATCCAATTTCTCCCTCAGTAAATAAATGATCCCCATAAATGCCACCACATGTAATAAAGGGCTAATGACAACGCCCCACGCATGAAGTCCTGTTGAAAATGGCATCATCAGAGCTAAAAATGTTCCTCCAGCTAACAACAGGATGTCCATTGGTTTTGTCCAATGAATACTTTCTCCAAATGGAGCATTACTTCGAGGATAAATTGAATGATTCCAATCACCCTGCTCGTGCACAAAAAGAACTCGATTTAATCGGGTATAACTATCTGTGTCTAAAAGTTCTCCATTCAATAAATTAATCGGCCCAAGTAATGCTGATACCAGGTGGACCACACAGAATATTCCTATCAGGAGAAAGCTGGGAATTACTCGTTGGCTTTCCTTCACTTCCAATGAATTTTCCATAATCGGCATCAATCTTTTCTATTCAAAAGTTGGAACGTTATCTGCGAGCCTCATGCTAATTTGGTTCCAACCGCGAAGAAATTCCTAAGATTCTGTGCATTCACTTTCAAGCAACATTCCTGTCCGGGATTTCTTCAACAATAGGAGAGGGGATGTTTCAGTAATTATTCCCATATGTTCCTAGAAAATTCCTCGGTATCAAGGAAATTGAACATAAGAGCCATTCAAGGCTACATAAATTGTAAATGTGGCTTACATTCTTCTATACAACCCGGCATTTTTTTCCCGGCACCTTCGTCTGTCTTTTCTCTCTCTTAACTATGTTGTACGTCATTATGAGTTTTCCATCGATTTCATATTAGAGAATCTCCCTTTACTTCACTGGCACATATGTTGCTCTTAATTTGGAACTTAACTAAAAACGATTAAATCTCTTCTTTATTTTTGTAGGAAAATTTCCTGTATTCCACAGATTGGGTTAAATGAAGACAACTCTCGAAACGCCGTTAAGATCCGGCGATACCCATCCTCCTCAACCAATTCCTCTATATCATGTGCCACTTCCAATATCATCATCAGGAGGCGATGGTTTCGTCCTGCCCCTCTTTATGTCCACAATTTTTCTAAGCTCTCTGCTGGTCTTCTCTGTACAACCCCTCTTCGGCAAAATGGTCTTGCCCCTCCTTGGAGGCAGTCCGGGCGTTTGGAATACCGCTATGCTGTTCTTTCAGATCGTCCTGTTAGCCGGCTATAGCTATGCCCATCTCACCACTAACCTATTAGACGTCAAATGGCAGGCATGGCTCCATGTCATCATCATGGGCACCGTCCTAACGTTTTTACCCATTAGTGTCGCGCAAGGCTGGACCCCGCCTGTAGAAGAGGCCCCAGTTCCTTGGCTTCTAGGCCTATTTGCCGTCTCTGTCGGCCTGCCTTTCTTTGCCGTCGCTACAAACGCACCATTGCTACAACGCTGGTTCTCCCATACCAACCATAGTGCCGCGACAGATCCCTATTTTCTTTACGCCGCCAGTAATCTCGGCAGCATCCTCGCCCTTCTGAGTTACCCTCTGTTCTTTGAGCCTCTTCTGACGAGTCACGAGCAAAGCCTCACTTGGGGGTGGGCCTATGCCCTTCTCGTCGGCTTGATTCTGCTTTGTGGTGTCACCATGTGGCGCCGTTATGTACCCACGGTCGCTCTGCTGCTCCCTCAATTTCCAATCCAATCGAACGAAGTCCCGACCTTGTCGCGTCGTTTGCATTGGCTAGCATTGGCCTTTGTCCCATCAAGCTTGTTGTTGGGCGTTACCATGCATATTACGACAGACGTCGCAGCGGTGCCTTTGCTGTGGGTACTCCCCCTGACGCTATACCTTTTAACCTTTGTCTTTGTTTTTGCTCGTCGGCCCTGGCTCCCACATTCCTGGATGGTTGCAGCTCAACCTTTTTTCTTAATTCCAATAGGAGTGCAACAATTCGGTGGGATTCTCCTAAACATCATACTACCAATAGCGGTCTTTTTCGTTACCACGATGGTCTGTCATGGGGAATTGGCCAAACGCCGCCCCGGGACGAGTCATCTCACAGAGTTTTATTTGTGGATGTCCTTAGGTGGGGTGCTTGGAGGAGTCTTTAACGTTCTTATCGCTCCCCTGTTATTCAATTCAGTCATGGAATACCCATTAATGTTGGTATTGGCCTGCTTTCTGCGGCCCTGGCACATGACCAGCAGCAAATGGATGACACCAGCCGACCTACTCTGGCCTGCCCTACTATTGGCGGTGTTGGGTAGCCCCCTTCTAACGGGTAGCCACCCTGCCAATTGGGGGATGGTTGGCATTCTTATTTTTAGTTTGGTGTTGGGCCTCGGCACTTATAGCTTTCGCCACCGGCCTATGCGATTTGGTTTGGGAATTGCGGCAGTACTGCTTCTGACGACTCTCTTAGGGACACAAGACACGGTGTTGACACGGGAGCGGAGTTTTTTCGGCGTGAATACCATACAGCGCACCGAAGCAGGCGACTACCATCTTTTGGTTCATGGAAGAACAATCCACGGCGCACAGCATACTGATCCCATGCGTTGGAAGGAGCCACTGACCTATTACCATCGCAACGGACCGCTTGGTCAGCTCTTTGCAGTTTTTCAGAAAAGAGGAATACCCCTTCATCAAATTGCCACTATTGGACTTGGCGCTGGAACATCAGCATGCTATCGACAACCTGACCAACATTGGACGTTTCATGAAATTGATCCGAAAGTTGCACAACTGGCTCAGGATACCCGTTATTTTCGCTACCTCTCTGAATGTGGTGGAAATTCAGACATTGTTTTTGGCGATGCACGGCTTTCGTTAGCCAAAGTTCCCGATCAGCATAATGATGTACTTATCGTGGATGCCTTTAGTTCCGATGCAATCCCCCTACATTTGATTACCCGAGAAGCCCTTGCTCTCTATTTACAAAAAATTACGGCGCGCGGTGTCCTTATCTTTCACATTTCCAACAGCAATCTCGAACTCGGCAATGTTATGGGCAACTTAGCAGCAGATGCTAAACTTGTTGGCTGGATACAACGATACCGTGCAGACAGTGATGAACAACAATTCCAATATCACATGTCATCAGATTGGGTTGTGATGGCCCGGTCTTCTGCGGATCTCGGCATACTTGATGAAGATCCACGTTGGCAACGACTTGTTCCTGATCCTAGTGCACGGGTTTGGACTGACGACTATTCCAATATTCTCGGAGTTCTCAAATTTTGGACTAAATAAAGATCTTCGAGATCGTCTCACTCAATAATTCATAAAGATGGAATGTGAGAATACCTCCTATTTCAATGTCCTGAGATTTCCATCAAAAGACTCATTAGCTATCTTTGTCCACATTCCCCCGTAGATTCAGAAATAGAGTACTCTCTTAATTGATATTGACAAACCAAATCTTCTCTGTTTTTCCTTTCTAAAGGTCCCCAAGTGGACCCTTAAGAAACACCATCTTCAGTCCGAAATAGCCCCTGATGACCTCAACCAGTTCATCAGATAAGTTCAACCTCATTAGTTTTATATTCAGTCCAAAGAAGGAAAATTTGGTAATGCAATAAGAGTTTCTCGGAAAAACTCTTCTGACATCTATCTCTGGTGAATGAACAACAGCTTGCCATTCAAGCAATGCATTTATTGATCATTTCTGCAGGGCCAAGATGGGCCGCACAATGCCATGGAAGTTTGACGACAAAGAAAGAAAATTACAGTGTTAACTGAGACCATAGAAACAAGTACGATACCTGTAACCCAGGAGCCTGGGACACATAAAGAAGAGAAATACCTGTTTCATCCTATCGTTGATTTTCTCTGTCTCGGTGGAGGATCGCTCCTTTTATTTGTCTTGCTCGCCATTTTTCTTCCATTAGAAGCTGCTACACCAGCTGCTTCCGTCATTACCTTGGGGTTCGCGAATTTGATTAATCACCCACATTTTGCACATTCCTATCAAATTTTTTATCAGAATTTTTGGCAAAAGATCAGCAAAACGAACCCATCCAAGAGCTTACGTGTCCGATACATCGTTGCAGGTCTTCTGGTTCCTACTGCTTTAGCTGGGTTTTTCAGCACAAGCATTGGGATGAATGATGCGCAGATGCTAAGTTACGGAGCTAATATCATGCTCTTTTTTGTTGGCTGGCATTTCGTCAAACAAGGGTATGGCATGTTAATTGTGGATTCAGTCTTAAAACGGAAATTCTTTATCGATTCGGAAAAGAAAATCTTATTGGTCAATGCGTATACATGTTGGATATTTTTCTGGTTACTCACAAACTGGACAATTTCCGAGGAAAATATTTGGGGCCTGCAATCCGTCGCATTCTCCATTCCAATATGGATATTGTACTCATGTGGCATGGTCGCCACGGTTACCACAGGCCTTACATTATCAATGTTAGGCAAAAAACACATTATTGAAAAAAGTCCGTTGCCCTTCAATGGCATCATCGCGTACTTCACATCACTTTACATTTGGATGGCCCTCAGACTTGATCCATTCTTTTTATTGCTCGTTCCTGTATTTCATTCGTTGCAATACCTCATTGTCGTTTGGCGATACCAATACAACAAGACCTACTTTTCGCAAATAGAAAATTTCCAACAAGAAAGGGGCTGGGAAGACTTGGCCTCAACTACTCTCTGGAAGTTTGTACGTTTTATCGCGGTAGGAGGGGCTTTAGGATATTTGGGATTTTGGGCTGCCCCGGAATTCTTGGACTCGGTAATACCCTATAATAAGACCGTATTTGGGGGAACGATGTTCATGTTTATTTTTTGGATTTTCATTAACATTCATCATTACTTTATTGATAATGTAATTTGGAGACGAGAAAACCCCGACACTAAACGATTTCTGTTTGGCTCTTCTTAACCTGGTTTACTCCTTGCCCAGTCCATCTACGAATCATCCATTCTTCTTCCAATTATTCACAAAATTATCCCTTAGAACATTGCCCGGCTAGGCCTGGCCCCGAACTACTCACTCAAGACAAGACTGCCTTTATTCCAAGAAAAATTCTTTAGAAATTCAAGAAGGATTTTGAAGGAGGGCGTTGACTTCTTGGAGGCGACCGTGAGCTTTGATGGCCGCTTGGCTTTGTGGATAGGTACGAACAAGTTGTTGGAAGACCGAGCGAGCCATGGAAGGCTGTTGGAGCTCAAGATGCGAATACCCGATTTTGAGGAGAGAAGCCGGCACTTTATTGCTAGCTGAATAGAAGGTAAACACCCGTTCAAATTCATCAATAGCTTCCTGAAACCGGCGTTGACCATAATAACATTCGCCCAACCAGTATTGGCTATTCGCCGCTAAAGGCGAGTCGGGATATGTGCGAAGAAATCCTGAAAACCCTTTAGCTGCCCTACCGTAGTTTTTTGCCCGTAACAAGTGAAAAGCCTGCTGATACGCCGCCCGCGCATCCTGGGTTAATTTCCGAACAGGAGAAGTTGGCTGAACACGCGATGATGATGTGAAGCGTGATCTGGTTGAAGAGACGGAGGCCAAGAGTGATTCAGAATCACTTTCTTTCGAAGTGCGATTCCAACGAGAAGCAATTTCCTGTCTACTGTCAGAAGATGAAGGGGTGTTTGCGGGCAAAAGAGCCGGACGTGACTTTCTGGTTTGAAGTGACAATGCAGAAGCCGAAGAAGCTTGAGTGGACAACGATCCTCCCATGCTGGTTTGCTGGGAAGCCTGCGAACGCTGTTGCTCATAGGCATCTAACCGACCGCTAAAAGTGGTACTAATCTGTTCCAATGTCCCGATGACGGATTGGATATGTCGTCGAACATCTTTCACGTCTGTTTGGACTTGTTGATGTCGCGTTTCATGTTGTTGTCCTAACCGATCCACATGCTGATTTAACGCAGCAACTTGCTGTTCCTGTTGGGCAACATTGTTCCGAAGCTCGGCTAGAACGTGTTGATAGTCTACCAACGACGTGCGGAATTCTCCGAGTTTCCCTCCCTGTTCGGTCCGAAGTTGTTCTTCCGCAACTAATTGCGTACGCAGGTCTTTCACAAGATGCTCGATCGCTTCGTTCGACTGCTGAACCGTAGTTCCTACCGTTTCCACTTTCGTATCGAGCATGACGATTTTCTGGGAAAGCTCTCCCACAAGATGTTGATTCTGCTCGATGGCCCCACGAACTTGAGATAAGTCCGTATCCTTCAATGTAGCCACTTGATCCATAACCTCCGCTCGAGCATGAAGAAGTTCTTTGATTTCCTCCCGCTGACCGGCAATCAGCATATTTGCTTTTTCCAACGCGGTATTGGCCTCCGTCACAGCCTGCTGCAAGGAAGTTTTACTTTTGTCGAGTTGGCTAATCTTGGCATCTAATTCCCGTTTGATACGCACGACATCGGCTTGTTGCGCAACACAGCCCAGGAGCAGAGCCCCCAGTGTGAAAACAATCACTCCCGCATTCCAACGCCTCAGAATCCGCCAACCTAGTGCCATGAACATTGCATCACCTTTTGTCATTCAACAGGCCACTCCCAACTAGGTGTTTTAACTTTCAAGACCGCCTTTCCCCTCACCCCATTCCTCCCCCCAAAGGAGCGAAGGATTGCTGAGGTGTCTTATGTTGAAGGGGACGTGACTATCACTACCGCATAGCGGTTGATGCCATGGCCATGCCTAACACCAAATGTGCTCGCCGATTTTTTTTATAGCAAGGTTCCGTCGGATCCCAACAGGCGGGATTGTCTTTTCCAAATGACATAATGTACAAGCGTTCATCTGACACGCCTAAACTGGCGAGATAATTTTTTGTTCGACTGGCGCGCTTTTCGCCCAACACGTAATTATATGAAGACGTCCCCCGGTCATCACAATGCCCTTCAATCGTCACTTCCGCATCAGGGTTGGCTTTCAGCCACTCGGCATTTGCGATCAAAATAGTTTTGGCTCCTTCGTTCAGTTGAAAACTATTAAAGTCAAAATGAACATCTTCCAACCCGCTTTGTGCAGTGAACTGCTCCGCACGAGTGCGGTTAAGCCAATAATCATTCGGAGACCCTCCCCCTGTTCCATCGTTGCCAAACTGCGGATCCTCTTGAATCAACGTTTCCTCATCCAGCAAATCGGAAAATGTGCCTGACTCACTTCCAAAAGAGCCTTCACCTTCGCCGTTCGTCCCGGATGTCCTATCGGCAGATGTAAGATCTGACGCCGTCGATTGGTTTGCCACCATCCGAGCCTTATTAAATTTCTTCGAATGTGCCTGACTTCCATGCGAGGAACGATGTCCACACCCCATGGCTAAAACGACCATCACAAGAACGATACTCCAAGCCAGTATTCTCATAAGTTGCGGGCGAACAATCATGGATTAACACTCCTTTTCTCTCACAAACGGATTGCCTCAATCTACTCAGAGCACAACATCCCTGACCCGGATAACCAGCAAGAACAAGGCCAAAAGATGTTTCCAAAGAGTTTTAATGCTGAAAAAACCCATCAGGACACAAACAAGACTCAGGCTTTCTTAGCAAACCCAGTTGTTGGCTTTGACGCAAGATCCCCAAAAATCACGAGGTAACGTGGACAGTTACGAATTAAACAAGGGTCTGACACCCAGAAAGTCATCGGATCAGGTATATTGGAGGGAACAGCCTTCAGATTGTATCCAACACCATGTATACAGACCAGAGCTCACGTTGGATTACGCAGCTTTTTCTCTACAATCGTGGCTTTTCCTCTACGAAGAGACGACCGCACACGTAGAGCAACAACTTTGACAAAGGAGGGAGGAAAACCTGAACGAAGAACAACCCGAGAGCGGAGGAAAACCCTTATTCGATGTTCCATTCTGGCGTCGCGAAATACCAACGCCGTCCACCATGGTCTTTGGCCCGATACATAGCTTGATCGGCGATAGCTAAGAGACGACGGGGATCCATTGAATCTTTTGGATAGACGGCAATTCCAATGCTCGTCTGCACCGGAATAGCTTGCCTGCCTATATGGACGGGTGAGGTCAGGCAGTCCACAATTTTCTGAGCCACTTGCCGAATGTCTTGAATCCGATCAACCCCCTGCAAAATGATGGTAAATTCATCCCCGCTTAAGCGCGAAACCGTATCCGTCGTTCGTACACACGTCACCAGCTGCTTAGCCACTATTCGCAATAATCTATCACCCATTTGATGCCCATGCTCATCGTTGATCGACTTGAAATTATCCAAATCTAAAAAGAGCAGCGCCAGCAGGGTGCCATGTCGCCTGGCCTGTGCCATTGCCAACTGCAAGCGGTCTTCAAACATAATCCGATTGGGCAAATCTGTTAAAGCATCATGATAAGCTTGATGTTTCATGTGCATTGCAGCCACGGTACGAGCCGTCACGTCATGCAGGATTACTACAAAATGGGTCGTCTTCCCATGCGCATCCACTAACGGCGTCAACATTTGTTCAAGAACCAGTGACGCCCCATCTTTTCCTTTTTCCATCACTTCCGTTTTCACACAACCAGTCTCCATGGTTGAAGACCCGAGCGTTGGCCACGATTCCTGTAGTTGCGCATGGGGGAACGAACGCAACGGCGTTCCTAACACCTGGCGAGGGGTCACACCTAACAATGTCATGTAGGCCTGATTGACCCACTCCACACGACCATGCGGATTAGTCACGCACACCGCATTATGAACTGCCCCAATCACGGCGCTATGAAGACGTAATTGTTCCATCTCAATCCCACGAGCAATCACACTCTCCATCTCACCCCCCAAGGTTTTCAACCATCCTCGTATGGACGTATCAAATGCCTTCGTCATCCTCGAACACACAACCAGGAGCCCCGAGAAATCACCTTGCCCCGCCAATGGCAAACAATAGGCTTCTTGAAGCCGAAAGGCCGAGGGAAACCACGCAAATTCACCAGCATAGGGACTATTAGGAGACATCAAGGAGCCATCAGAGGCCACACAAGCCTGCGCTAACATTTCTTGCCGAGAAATCGACTCCCACCAGCTTGGCCCATGAGTATCCCAATCCAGATCAGGCGTCACAGCCTGTGCGCGCAATTGGATGGGTTGCCCATCCTGCACCATAGCGATCCAGACAAACGGGTATCCAAACGTCTGCACGAATCCGTCGCAAATTCCCTTCAAGCAAGAATCGAGAGCTTGTCCATTCAAGAGTTTGGTTTCGAAGCCCTGCACAAATGAGGTAAAGGGATGGGAACGAGCCGAATCGTTTGCATGGCGAAATTCCCAGTGCCAGGCCGTCACCTTCCGCGATTGATCCAGCATCGGTGTGACCGAACAGATCATCTTTTGAAAAGACACTCCGGATAGATCCATGGTCACGACCCAAGAAACAGACCCCTGGGGGGGCTGAACAGCCTTCAGTTCCTGGCGAACCACTCTCCATTCCTCGTACGGAATCCTTTCAGCTAGCGACACCGTTCCGATGCTGCGCACATCCAAACCCAACAGTTCAAGGGCAACATCATTAGCCATCAGGACCACACCATCACAGGAAGTCATCAATTGAAGAGGGGCTTGAGGAAGAGAGACAGAGTCAGACACTACAGGGGAAGAACGTCCAATCACAAGCTCATCGGAAGGAGCCGAATCGGTCGACCCAACAAGAATACCGTTCAGACGACCTGTTAAACGCTGAAGGGCCTGACTGAGTTCTCGCTCTTGCACTGATTCTTGTTCACCCGATTCAGCCTGAAGATCGCGTAAGGATTGTTGGAGTATTTGCTGGAGTTGGTCAAAAGTCGCCACGATCAGTCTCACCTCAACCAAATACACACGAAAAGAGAAAAACATTTCTCACATTGCAAGCCTAGCAAGTGTATCTTTTGACAAATCATCAAAGAAGTCAACCCTTCCGATGAGGGAGACCCATTAATTCAGCCTCCACATCAGCCTGCGCTTGCGTATAGCGTTCCACCGTCCCAATATCCGACCAATAACCGGTATGAACGAACCCTAACAATCGAGAACCACCGGCAAGTGCCCGTGTATAGGAATCAATAATTGAAAAGGGCTTCCCCGTTGGTGCGTCATCCAAAAGGGAGGGGTGGAGAATATGGACACCGGCAAACATCCGGGAAGTGGCCACAGACTTTGACAAGCCCTCTTCAACGCCTTGACCATTAATTCGAAGAAGACGGTCCTGGGCATCGGACTCGACCGATCCCCACTGCACAGCTTGGGGATCATCTCGCAACACTAATGTAGCAATTCCACCCTGCGAATAGTGGAAATCCAGCAAAGCCGGAATATCCAAATCAATTAAGGTATCGCCATTCATCACCAGAAACGACTGCCTCTCAAAAAACCATTCGGCTGTTTTCAGGCCCCCACCAGTGCCTAATAGTTCCGGTTCATAGGAATAGGTAATCCGCATGTTCCAGCGAGATCCATCCCCCAACGCCTCTTCAATCATCGACCCTAAATAATGCAAATTAATAATTACCTCTTGAATCCCATTTGCACGCAGCAACAATAGATTCCAGAGGACGAGCGGAGCGCCTCCAACCGGCAACAACGGTTTGGGGATCGTATCGGTTAACGGCCGAAGGCGAGTGCCCAAACCGGCCGCGAGAATCATGGCTTTCATAGTTGAAAACTTATTGCCATTCAGGAATGTAGGGGGAGAGATGCTTCAACAAACGATGTAATTGGGGGTACTTCCTTAAATTGGCATTGATATTCTGTAAGGTCCGGGGGATCGATGCCAAAAAATTCGAATTCCCCTTCGCACGATCAATATACACAAAACGTCCAGCGGCTTTCAGATTGCGCTGAATACTGGAGAAATCGAAAAGGCGGCGAAACGTCACAGCGTCGTTCAAATACATCGCCGTGTGTTGAGATACAGGAAGCGCCTCACACATCTTCCCCCGGTAGAAGGCCAGCAACTCATCGATTAACGGTTCCTCTAAAGCAATGTACGAATCTCGAAGGAGCGAGGCCAAGTCATAGGTGATGGGTCCCATTAACGCATCCTGAAAATCAATGACGCCCAGACGGTCACTATCTACCATCAAATTTCTGGAATGAAAATCCCGGTGCGTGAACACCATCGGTTGCCCACTCAACCATTCAGCAATCTTTTGAAATTCTTCTCGGATGGGGAGATAGTCTTCAGCGCACATAGGTTTGCCCTGACGAGCCACAACCCCATATTCCCAAAAATGATCGAATTCCCACAGATACAACGGCACATCAAAGGAGCGGGAAAACGCCAGGCAAGAGGAATGGGATGAGGCAGAAGCCTGCGTATGAATTCGGACGAGCACATCAATAGCCTGTCGATATAATCGTTCAATAGTCGCAGCAGATGCCTCGTGACAGGCCTGAGCCAACGTCACATCACCAAAGTCTTCTAAATAAAGAAGGCCCGCTGGTTCATCGTAAAAGTATAAAACCGGCACGGGAATATCGGCTATTTGCAAGTACTTCAGAATATTAATAAACGGCAACTCTGCAATTTCTATATCTTTCCCACCCACCGCTTCTTCTGAGGCCTTAAACCCTTCGGGGTCAGCCAACTGCATCAGAATGAGCGAGGTAACTGGTGCCCCGGAAAGCTGCAGCCGATAATACCGGCGGTTGGAGGCATCGCCAGCCAACGCCACACAACAATCAAGACTGGCTGAAAATGGAAGCTGCTTCTGAAGGGTAGAAGAAAGACGTGAGAGGTCCAGAGGAATCGAGGCCTGAGAATTCTGAAGAGTCATTCTGGCCGATTATACGACCACCCTAACCTCTTGTCATCCAGAAGAACTACCAGAAGAACTAAATGTGCCATTGTGGGGTCAGACTCGAAATATTTCTTCAAGCCATTAAAAAATGTGAATAACGGGAAAGTACAATTTCGGGTCACACACCTAGCGTTTTACCCCAAATCTAGCAACTCGAAAAATCCATCCTCACTTCCACACCAAAAAAGTATTTGAAGCCGGTCTCGCATTAATTCAATTTTACTAAGGATTAATCATCTTGCCTGAATTATTTTTGTGTCCAACTCCTAATTTCTCTACATCACCCTCCTGTTTTAGGATGAGGACAAATTTGCCTATCAAAAAATAAGCCTTAAAGATTTGCGCAATATTGACGATAAAGTATAAGAAGAGAGAAAAAAGGCCAAAAAAGGCCTACAATCACCTCCAATCCTACAGGTGCTCTATGGAGATTCATAATGCTCCCCCACCAGCCGTTGTCCCAATTCGTGCACCTTCTGCTGTAGATGATGGCGATGCTGGACCTAATAGTCCGTACTATCGTCGGCGCAAACAAAAACAGCAGACTTCACAAGACCAGTCGGCCGATGACCAGACTCCTCACTTAGAGGGCTCCACCTCACATATTGATATCCGCGTGTGAACCCGCCTGTCTCCTGTCTCCTATGTGTTTCTGTCTCCCGCTGGTTCATCTCCATAACCACTGAACAGTAAGAGAAAAGGGAAATTTGTCATCCCTCCTTTCTCATTTCCCTTTTCCTTCTTATCCTTACCTCATAGCTCTTCGCTTCTCTCTACTTACTTTTCACTCCTGACTCCTAAACTTTCTGTACAGATAGACATTCTGATTTCCGATAGAAGGAATAACGAAAAATCCGGGTTGATTCCCTAAGAATTCTTTAGAGTAAGGAGGTAGGTTGTTCAACTGCGGCCCAACATCTTGGTGGATATGAATAAATTCATCCCCATATATGGTATTTTCTGGATATCTCGGGTATATTGACGTCTCATCGTCCAAGCAATTTACCCACAGAGGAGTTTCATGAGTTATACAAATATTGGCGATTACGGCATTATT
>QIDY01000307.1 GCA_003228495.1 Nitrospirota bacterium | reverse complement strand
ATTCGGGAAAATGTGGTGCTTCCTCCCGGATATTATCTGGAATGGGGTGGTCAATTCGAACATCTGGAAGAAGCCACACAACGCTTAGCCCTCATTGTGCCCGTCACGTTGCTCCTGATCGTTGGCATGCTTTCTCTCGTTTTCGGAACGCTTCGGCCAGCCTTTCTTATTTTCCTCAATGTACCTTTAGCTCTGTCAGGTGGAATTTTTGCGTTATGGATTCGCGGGCTTCCTCTGAGCATTTCCGCCACGGTGGGCTTCATCGCGTTGTTTGGCATTGCCGTTCTCAATGGCGTGGTCTTGGTTTCACGAATCCGCACGTTAGAGGGACAGGGCTTGTCGCTTGATCAAGCTGTGACCCGTGGTGCGTTAGACCGACTTCGCCCTGTGTTGATGACCGCGTTGGTGGCAAGCCTTGGATTTCTCCCTATGGCACTGGCTACCACCATGGGCGCAGAAGTCCAACGCCCGCTTGCCACGGTCGTGATTGGTGGTTTAGTCACTTCCACGGCTCTCACGCTATTAGTTATTCCTGCTGTGTATCGATACTTTTGTCCGAGGAGTCATCATGAATCGAATACCACCTCTTAAATTGTTCAAAACGTTGGCACTTCGACTACTCGTCGGTTGTATCTGCCTGTGGGCGATAGTCGGAATAGAGGCCTGGGCAGAAGAGGCTGAGCCACGGTCGTATACGCTGCAAGAAATTATTGATCTGACACTTACACATAATCCCACCATTGAACTAGGCAAAGGCATCATCGACGAAAAAGCAGCTGAAGAAGTCACCGCCCAATCGTACCCAAATCCTTCATTCAGTGTGCAAAGCGGTTACGGAAAGGTTCGCGATCCTCGTGGAACATCCTTGATTGAACGATATTTTATGCTGAGCCAGCCCTTGGAATGGCCGGGCACTCGCGCCGCCCGTCAAGAGGCGGCGGAAGCTGGAGTGAGTACTGCGCAAGCAAGTTTCGAAGCAATCCAATTGAATGTAAAAGCCAGAGTGAAGCGGTCATTTTATGGATTACTCTTAGCCGACACCTTAGCTGATCTGGCTTCGCGACTATTGAACACAGTCACAGATTTGGAACAAGCTGTGAAACGTCGCGTGGAATCCGGAGAAGCTCCGCCTTTTGAACGGGTGAAGGTGAATGTGGAATTGCTGCAAGCCAGAAAACGAGTGAATCAAACCAGAGGGAAGGTTCGAACGAACCAGATGGTTCTTAATCAACTCACGGCTGGAAATCTCAAGGAAGCCTTTGCCATTCAAGGAGAGTTTGAGGACGTCAAAGCCAATTTAAATGAACAGAGGCTGATAGAAGAGGCGTTTCAACATCATCCTGAAGTTCGAAAGTTTCAAAAATTAATTGAAGTAGCCAGGGCTCAATATAATCAGGAACGACAGGCGCGTGTTCCGGATGTGACGATAAGCGGTTCCTATCAACGGGATGCCGGTCGGGAAGGATTTATCGGTGGGCTCTCCCTTCCCTTGCCGCTCTGGAATCAGCGGCAGGGCAAAATTGCCAAGGCGTTAGGTCTTCGCCGTCAAGCAGAAGCAAACTTCCAGCAAGCGCAAATTTTCCTCAGAAAGGGGATTTCGGAACAGGTACAAAACTCGAAGACGGCTTCGGCTCAAATTCACACTTTCGAACAAGGCTTACTGAAACAAGCCAAAGAAGCCGTCCGCATAGCTCGGACGAGTTTTAAATTTGGTGAAGCCAGCTTGCTCGATGTGTTAGATGCACAACGAGTATTATGGCAAACCTTTGAAGGGTATGCACAAGCACGATTCGATTTGGCCATCGCGCTCACAGAATTAGAGCGATTGGTAGGAAAGGAGCTTTAGATATATGTAACAGGTTAATCGGGAGAAAGGGAGCAAATCAAAAAAACAAGGGAATTGAACGGATTGGTAGATTAACAGATGGAGGGAAGGATAGTTAGGGCCTTGGCGGCTTAATGGCTCTTGAGTCTCACGTAGCGTGCTTCTGGTTGGACCTTCTCATTTGTGTCACACCGACCCGTGGGGGCGTATTCGAGGACTTTTTCCTCCTTGATATAGAACATGTTATTGCAAACGATCCTACTGCTTGAGCATATAATAAAGTCATCTTCAGTAATAAATTCACCGACTTTGCTTGCCCCCGCGTTGCCGAAGCATTCCCCAAAATCATAGCCATAGGCGTAGTTCCGTATTTCGGTGCCGCTGTCAGTTCTTGTGCGGAACATCGGTGCCTTCATAAACAAAGCATGTGTGTTTAAGGCCTCAACGGAGACTCCGACCCAGGCATCAAGGTCTTGTTGTCGTACGGTAGGTTCGGTGGCACAGGCAACGACCAGGGAAACGCTTGCCATAGCAATGGTCAGTTGTAGGAATCGTAGGTTCACACCTGCCTTGTCGGCTCTAGCGTTCATAATCTACTTTCTTCTAGATGGCGAGGTGATGGGATTATTATTGCATAATCAAAAGAGAAATGGGTATTAAAATATGAAAATCAATCGATGAGTACAATGAAATAATTAAACTTGCTATTCCCCGTAGCTTGCCACAGGGTTACCGCTTAGGTTCCCCCTTTGGAAAAGGGGGTTAGGGGGATTTTCAAATATTTTTCCCTCTGAATACACCGTGGTCTTGCCACGAGGATCTTTATTAAGGCTAACCACAATGCGATACTATGAGGAAGCAACCATTAAAAAGACAAGGTGAAGAGAAAGGCGTTCAATGGGGAGAAAAAAAACAGCCAACAAGGGGAGCACGGATGGATAGAAGCCGTCTTTTCAGAAAATGGGATAGTCTCGACAGGGAGAGCATTAGACGTGCGCAGGCTGATAAGTTGCGGATTTTTTTGCGCGATCACGTCATCTCGTTTTCTCAATTCTATCGAGAGGTGTTCGCACAGGCTCGCATTGATCCGGATAAATTTCGGTCGCTGGATGACCTAAAACGTATCCCCTTTACGTCCAAACAGGATCTGCTGGTAACTCCCGAGAACCCGAACCGTGCGCGAGATTTTGTGCTCATTCCCGATCGGGCGCAGATGTCGAAACGGCCTGCCATCGTGATGCAAGCGATGCTGAGAGGAAAAGCACATGTGCAAGCCGCACTTGAGCGGGAGTACCGTCCCATCTTTCTGACCAGCACTACCGGGCGTTCAACAGATCCTGTGGGATTTGTGTATACGGCCTACGATCTCAACAACTTGAGTTCAGCCGGCAAACGTTTTGCCGAGGTTCTGGGAATCATATCCGTTGATCGCTTAGTCAATATGTTTCCATTTGCGCCGCATCTCGCATTCTGGCAGGTCCACTACGCGGCGACGGCTTTTGGAGTCTTTACCGTCAGCACCGGCGGCGGCAAAGCCATGGGAACCGATGGCAATCTCCGCATCCTGGGAAAGATGCAGGTGACGACGATGCTGGGAATGCCAACCTTTCTCTATCATGTGTTAAGCCAAGCCGCCGATGAAGGGCACAAGTTTGAGAATTTGACGTCGTTAGTGCTGGGTGGTGAAAAAGTACCGCCGGGGATGCGCACCAAACTTGCGGCTCTGGTCAGAACGGTGAGTGGGAATGAGGCTCGTATTGTGGCCACGTATGGATTCACCGAAGCGAAAATGGGATGGGGGGAATGTCCCTTCCCGCCGGGTCAAACCTCGAGCGGATACCATCTCTATCCAGATCTCGGCCTGTTCGAAGTCATTGATCCGGAGTCGGGCGAGGTTCTTCCCGATGGCTCACCAGGTGAACTGGTTTTTACCCCGCTCGACGCACGCGGGACTGTGGTGTTGCGCTACCGTACCGGCGATTACATTGACGGCGGACTATTCTACGAACCATGTCCGTATTGCGAACGTGTGGTCCCCCGCCTCCTCGGCAATATTTCCAGGCAGTCGGAAGTGAAAGAGCTGCGCTTGGATAAGATCAAGGGCACGCTGGTTGATTTCAACATACTGGAACATATCCTCGATGATGCGGAGAACATCGGCGCCTGGCAGATCGAGCTGCGTAAAGCGAATGATGATCCCCTGGAACTCGACCAGTTAATCCTGCACGTGGAGAAAACCGGATCGGTGGATGAAGCCACGCTGGCCATGCAGCTCACGAATCATGTTGTGGCACATACTGAAGTGCGCCCCAATCAGGTGCTATTTTACAGTCGACGGGAGATGAGCCGCCGACAGGGCGTCGGTGAGGAATTGAAGGAGAAACGCATCGTGGATCATCGTCCGCAAGCGGGCCCATCTTCTCAGCCGCAGGATTCATCAAAATGGCGGAGTCTTCTCGCGTCAATCTTTAAACGCCGAGGGGGGAAGACATGATAACGATGGCCAAGAGGCTGGTCGTGATTGACGGTGTCCGAACCCCGTTTGCTCGCATAGGGACGGACTTGGCTGGAATGGATGCCGACGAGTTGGGCCGCATCGCGGTGAACGCCTTATTGGCACAGACGGCTCTCGACCCCGGAGTGATCGATGAGGTCATCATGGGCTGTGTCGGCCAACCGATGGGTGCGGTGAATGTTGCGCGGGTCATCGCGCTACGCGCCGGAATTCCTCAGCATGTTCCGGCTATGACCGTAAGCCGGAACTGTGCGTCTGGCTGCGAAGCGGTGACCCAAGCCCAGGAGAAGATGATGGCGGGCCGGGGTTCCATCTTCGTTGTCGGAGGCGTCGAGAGTATGACGCGGTATCCCTTGATTTTCAGACAGAAGGCGGCCGTGAAATTTGCAACCCTCACCAAAGCGAAAACATTTGGACAAAAATTTCATGCGATGGCGCATTTCCGACCTGACGATTTTGCCCCGCAGTCAGCACTTTTCATGGGGCTGACTGATCCCGTCAGTGGCCTCAACATGGGAGAGACGGCCGAATTGATCATCCGTGAACACGGCATTACCAGGCAGATGCAAGACGAGTTCGCCTTAGACTCACACCAGCGGACCATAGCGGCTCGCGATCGCTTGGCGGAAGAAATATGTCCCGTGTATCTCCCCCCGGATTTCAAGCGGTTCATGATCGAGGATAACGGGCCGCGTCCTGATCAGTCTCTGGAAGCCCTCGCCAAGCTCAAGACCGTGTTCGACCACAACATGGGCACCGTGACCGCAGGAAATTCGTCTCAGTTGACGGACGGTGCCGTGGCCCTGTTGGTCATGAGCGAAACAAAAGCGGATGAGCTCGGGTACACCCCTTTAGGCGCGCTAACGGGATACAGCTACACCGGATGCGATCCTGCCCGCATGGGCCTCGGCCCGCTCAATGCCATGGCGCAGGCCGAAGCGCAAACCGGCCTGACGATGAAGGACGCCGATATCGTCGAGATCAACGAAGCGTTTGCCGGTCAAGTATTGGCCGTCCTGAAGCTGGCAGAGTCCAAAGCCTATGCGCGTGATGTCTTTGGCCGAAGCACCCCGCTCGGAGAAATTTCTAGAGCAATCTTGAATGTCAACGGCGGCGCAGTGGCTTTGGGCCATCCCGTGGGCGTCACGGGTGCCCGCTTGATCCTGACCAGTTTAAAGGAATTGCACCGACAGAAAGCCAGGCGCGCCCTGGTGTCGCTCTGTGTGGGTGGTGGACAGGGGGCTGCACTCTGGCTGGAACGGCTGTGAAACGATGAAGACCTATTTTACATCAGAGATTCTTGACGACGGTGTGCAGGTGCTCACCTTCGACACGCCGGCGTCGTCGGCGAATGTGTTCAACCGCGAGACGTTGAGCGAACTCAGCACGGTCATTGACGCCATTACAGTAAATCCGAACGTGCGAGGCTTGATTTTCTTCAGCGCCAAGCTAGCCATCTTTATCGCCGGAGCCGATCTTCACGAGATGGCGCAGAAGACCGACGAGAAGGATCTGCGGGAGATGATTCATTTTGGACAACAGGTGTTCAATCGTATTGCCGATCTCCCTATCCCGACGGTGGCGGCGATACATGGCGCGTGCCTCGGGGGCGGATACGAGCTATGCCTTGCCTGCGATTACCGCATTGCATCGGATGCTCCTTGCACACGCATCGGGCTTCCAGAGACTCTCTTGGGTCTACTGCCCGCTTGGGGCGGCTCGACACGGCTACCGCGTCTGATCGGGCTTCCCAACGCACTCGATATCATTCTCAGAGGCCGGAAGCTCGCAGCGGTCCCTGCCCTAGGACTCGGCATGATCGATGCCGTGGTGCCTTATGAACATCTGATTCGTGCAGCCGTGGAACGCATGGCCAAGGGTATGCCATCCAGACCACGGCATGTGCTGGTCAATAACCCCCTTGCCTCGCGCGTGATTGCATCACGAGCCTGGGCACAAGTGTGGAACACAGGCAGAGGACATTACCCTGCCGTGCTGAAAGCCTTAGAGGTCGCGGTGTCAGGCCTATCGAAACCATTGGCTGACGCACTTGCGCTTGAGAGCAACGCCATCATCGGACTTCTGAAAACATCCGCATGTCGCAATCTGATCGAGACATTTTTCCTTCAAGAGCGCGCCAAACGGCTACATGTGTTGACCGGCGCCGATGCGAAAGAACTCCCGAAAATCAACATGATCGCGGTAATTGGCGCAGGGATCATGGGCGCAGGGATTGCGCAATGGGTGAGCGCACGTGGGCACATGGTTATCTTGCGTGATATTAACGAGGAAAAGATCTGCAATGGCCTGGCCACCATTGCGGGTCTGTACCAACAGGGCCTGAAACGTCACACCTTCGACCGGGTATCCGCTCGACAGGGGATGGATCGCATTTATCCGAATGCTCGAGAGGTTCCGCTCACGCATGTCGATCTGGTGATTGAAGCTGCAGTGGAAAAGATGGAAGTAAAAAAACTGGTATTTCAGCAATTAGCTGAACTGACGCGGAATGATGCTGTGCTGGCAACCAACACCTCCGCTCTGTCGGTCAATGAGTTGGCCACGGTCGTCAAGCATCCTGAGCGTGTGATCGGGCTCCACTTCTTTAATCCAGTGCATACAATGCAGTTGGTTGAAATTGTGGTAGGGGATCGAACCAATTCCGTCGTCACCGAACGAATCCTTCAGTTTGTGCAAGGGATTGGCAAACTGCCGGTGGTGGTGAAGGACAGTCCGGGCTTTCTTGTGAATCGTGTGCTGATGCCCTATCTCATGGAAGCCGTGACCCTGTTTGAAATGGGAGCCTCCGTCGTGCAGATAGATCAGGCCATGCTCGATTTCGGTATGCCGATGGGCCCCCTCCGCTTGCTTGATGAAGTGGGCATCGACGTGGCCTTCCATGTCGCCACGCATGTGAGCGAGGCATTCTCAGACAGAATGCATGTTCCAGAGACCCTCAGGCTACTGATGCACGAGAACCACTTTGGAAGAAAAACCGGGTTGGGTTTCTATCTCCATCATAACCATGGCATTCAGAAGGTAAACGACGAGGTCAGGCGTATGGTGACAACGAAGCAAGCCGAGCGGATGGAAACACAGGATCTGCAGGAGCGCATGGCGCTCGCGCTTGTAAACGAAGCCGCACGTTGTCTGGAAGAGGAGATTGTGTCAGAGCCGCAAGACGTGGATTTTGCGATGATCATGGGGACGGGGTTTGCACCCTTTCGAGGCGGCCCGCTGCGTTACGCTGATTCGCTTGAGATTCCTCAATTGGTCATGACACTCAATCGCTTAGCGGAAGAAGTTCATCCGCGATTTATGGCATGCGATCTGCTTCAGGACATGGCCAAGGCCGGGAAAAGTTTTTACATGGACAATACAGCATGAGCACCACACAAAAACCAGAAACACCATCTGAAACGGGGGAGTTCATTGACACCTCACAAATGTCCGTGGGCAAACGTGAAGCGCTGGACCTGGCCGAAGCTTCCCGCGAAACGATGGGACAGTATCCGACCTTTGCCGGCCAACTGTTCATGGGGCATGTGGCCTGGGACATGATTTATCCATTCACGGAGCAGCCTATAGACGATGCGGCCAGGGGCGACGAATTTCTCGGCAAACTTGAGACGTTTCTTCGTGAAAAAACCGACCCCGACCGGATTGATACAGAGGGCGAAATTCCTCAGGAGGTCATCGATGAATTAGGACGGATGGGCGCCTTCGGCATCAAGATTCCTGCCGGGTACGACGGCTTAGGTTTGTCGCAGACAAACTACAGCCGGGCAAGCATGTTACTCGGGAGTCACTGTGGAAATTTGACCGCCCTGCTGTCCGCACATCAATCGATTGGCGTGCCACAGCCGCTGATGATGTTTGGGACAGAAGAACAAAAGAGCACATACCTGCCACGCATGGCCAATGGTGAGATCTCGGCCTTTGCGCTGACTGAAGAGGATGTCGGTTCAGACCCGGCTAAAATGGAGACCCGGGCGGAACCGACTGCGGATGGGAAATTCTTTATCATCAACGGCAAAAAACTGTGGTGTACGAACGGCACTAAGGCCGGGGTTCTGGTGGTGATGGCCAGGACTCCTGACAAACTGGTTCGGGGGAAGGACATGCGACAGATTACGGCGTTCATCGTCGAGACCGACATGCCCGGCGTTAGCGTTGACCTCCGCTGTCACTTTATGGGACTCAAAGCCCTCTACAACGGGGTGATCCGTTTCCAGGATGTGATGGTGCCGCGTGAGAACATTATCCTTGACGAGGGCAAAGGATTGAAGGTGGCGCTTGCAACCTTGAATACCGGGAGACTCTCATTGCCAGCCGCATGTGTGGGCCTGAGCAAACGTTGTCTTGAGATTGCCCGCACCTGGGCAGGCACACGTGTCCAGTGGGGCGCACCTATCGGACGGCATGCCGCCATTGCCGACAAGATCGCGAACATGGCGGCAGATATCTTCGCCCTGGAATCCATGACCTTGCTGACTTCAGCGCTGGTTGATCGCAAACAGACGGACATTCGACTGGAGGCCGCGATGAGCAAGTTGTGGGGCACGGAAGCGGCGTGGCAAATAGTCGATGAAACCATGCAAATCCGGGGCGGCAGGGGGTACGAAACGGCTGTGTCTTTGGCGGCACGTGGAGAGGAACCGGTGCCTGTGGAACGCATGATGCGTGATTGCCGGATTAACCTGATCTTCGAGGGGTCGAGCGAAATCATGCGCCTGTTCATCGCACGAGAAGCACTGGACCCTCATTTGCGGCTCGGCGCCCCCGCCATGAACCCGAGACGGTCCATGTTGGAACGCCTCAAGTCTGCTGGCAGTGCTGCGACGTTCTATGCCGGGTGGTATGTCAGGCAGTGGTGGCCAGGGGGTGGGCGTCCACCGGCAGGCATGGATCGCCGCCTCAGCATCCACGCCCGCAATGCAGCGAAAACCAGCAGGAAACTCGCACGTGCAGTTTTTCATGCCATGCTGCGGCATGGGCCGAAGCTGGAGCGTGAACAAATGTTGCTGGGTCGGCTCATTGACGTGGGAACCGAACTGTTCGCCATTACCGTCACATGTTCCAGAGCACAGTATCTTCTGGAGCATGGCGGAGACCGTCACGAAATCCTTGCCCTGGTTGATTTTTTCTGTCAACAATCCCGTCTGCGCATCACACGTTCCTTCCGGGGTGTCAGGAAGAACAACGACCACAGTGGGTACCATCTTGCCCGTCGAATCCTCGACGGCGAGTACGCATGGCTGGAGAAAGGGATTGTGCGTGGAAAGTGATGTCTCCTGATCGTGAATCTCTTTGGGAAAACACCTAATGTTTTTCTGCAAAGATATTTTTAGCCAAACTCAAAAAGCCTTGTCTGCCAAGGAGGTACAGGCCATTCCGGACACATCCAACTTTTGGAAAACAGGCATTCTTCCGTATCTTCGTCTTGTTCTTTTCCTATCGCCTCCCGCCTCCCGCCTCACGAGTTTCCCCTCGTGTGGCTCCGGCTAGGTCAGGTGAGGCTTTGCGAGGAGTGGTGATGGTCTCCCCCCTAGAACTCGTCGGACGTTGGCTCGCCAGGAACCTCTCTCGGCCACGTAAAAACGGTGCATCGGTCGCGATGTGTCGGCCGTGGATGCTGTCATCAGCCTTAAAGAAAGGGGATGTTCTTCTCGTGGAAGGGGCCAGCCGCTTCGGACTTGTCGTGAAATACCTTACTCAGTCAACCTGGTCTCACGCAGCACTCTTTATCGGCGACGCGTTCGGTCTACCGAAAGACGGTGAGGAAACCTGTGTTCTCGTGGAGGCGGATGTCAATGCGGGAGTGCGTGCAATACCGTTGAGCATGTATTCGTCCCACCACACTCGAATCTGTAGGCCCGTGGGGCTTTCACCGGGTGAAATTGATGCGGTCGTCGCATACGTGGTGAAACGCTTAGGAGACCAATATGACCACAAGAATGTGATTGATTTGGCCAAGTACCTCATTCAACGACCGCCAGTACCGCCTCGATGGAGACGCCAGTTCCTGGCCCTCGGAAGTGGTGATCCGACGCAGGCGATCTGCTCTTCCTTAATCGCGCAAGCCTTTCAGTCAGTGCACTATCCGATTCTGCCGGAAGTGATGCTCGAAAAGTCGAAAGACCCAGCCTGTGTGCAGTGTTACAAAGAAATTCTCCACATCCGACATCATAAGCTGTTCACACCAAGGGATTTTGATGTCTCACCGTACTTTCTCATCGTCAAACCCACGATCGGGCAAGAATTCGATCCTCACCGGTTAAATTGGGACGACACAACAGAAGCGGAGTGATCATGAATGTCACATAACACACAGCGGATGGCGTCAAAAAGGGGTCATTTCGCTTGCTTCGGTACAAGTGAGGATCCAGAAAAGAAGAAAAGTCCATAGTGCATCTTCATCCTTCATTTGGAGAATACGGGTTGCCGCGGCTGAGGTCTCGCTGTTTCTTCGGTACTTTTCTGGTTATTAAAAAGAGCGAATAATTTTCTTTCCTTGAGAAAGGAGGAGAAAGGGAGTCAGTCAACTCAGCAAGTCTAATGCCACCACAAGCATTGCGGTAATATAGCGTAAAGAGTAACAACGAATTAAAGCCAGGGTGCTGAGTTACACGGGAGGAGAATTAGACCGTCAGAGCATTGGATTACCAGACATCATGGCCGTTGAGTTAAGCGGATAGCTCTGTAAGAGTAATATAAGGCAAGCGACTTGACCGCATGCCTGACCACATGCCTTCTACCGTCTGCTATGCCACGTCATCCAAGCCTGTATACCCCTGGTCCCCTGTTACACGTCATAGTCCGCGATAATAATCAGCAAGAGATTTATCTGGACACAATGGACTACGCAAGATCCATACTTTTTGATCTTTTCATAAAAACATGGAAAGCGCAGATGATTCCTTGATAAAAATGAAATAAATCTGGCTGTGATTGTAGCTGCACATCTTGTATAGCCAGAAAGAGTAGTGGATAATGAGATTATCGTCTATGCCTATTGCCCGATCATCATCATTTTCGTTGCCGATTTCTCGTCGGGGGCTTTTTACCCTTAGTGGCCTTGCCACAGCCTGTTTGGCCCTACCGGGATGTGATTTGGGATCAATGTTTGCGGTGCCGCCACGAGACACGGTGTATTTTACACCGAATGACAAATTCTACAGAGTCAATTTTAATGAAGGATCATATAATTTCACGCGCGATTTGGATGTGGAACAGTGGCAAATGGTGGTGAAGGGCGTCGTGGAAAATCGCGTCGTGATGAAATGGCGGGATCTGTTGAATCGAGAATCGTTTGATCAGGCCGTGACACTTATGTGTATCGACACACTTCCGGGTGGCAGTAGTTTAGGCAATGCGATGTGGCGCGGGATCTCTCTCAAGAAACTCTTGAAAGAGGTTGGCGCTGATGAAGAAACTGCGCGGGACGTTATTTTTCGTGCGGCGGATGGCTATCACGATAGCATTCCGTTCTCCCGAGCTATGGAAGATGATGTGATGTTGGCCTATTTGATGAATGGGGAAAAGTTGCCGAAAGATCATGGGTTTCCGGTTCGTCTGATCGTTCCGGGACTCTATGGAATTAAAAATGTGAAATGGATCACCGAGATCGAAGTCTATAACGGAGACTATAAAGGCTATTGGCAACAAAAGGGATGGACGGATGATGGCACCATTCATATCTTTTCCCGTATTGATAGCCCGGGGCATTATCAATCCTTACAGGGCCAGTCCCAGCGTTTGCGGGGCATTGCCTTTGGTGGACCGGAAACGATACGGGAAGTGCAACTCAGTTTTGATCAGGAAAAAACGTGGGTGTCAACCGGCTTAGAAACCCCTCTTTCTCCCTATACGTGGGTCATTTGGAATTATGACTGGGTGGCGCCCAAGGCGGGAAAACATATGGTATTTGTGCGTGCAATTGATGCTCAAGGGAAAGTGCAGACTTCGGAGATGACGCGCCCACAACCGGCTGGTGCCACCGGGCTCCATTCCATTGTGTTAGATGTGGTGAATGCCTAAGACGCGGCGGCTGGTTTTTTGGCTGTTGTGCGAATCGATAATTCTTGGAGTTGTTCAGGTGTGACGGAGGAAGGCGCGTGGGTCATGAGACACTGCGCCTTTTGTGTTTTTGGGAACGGGATGGTATCTCGAATGGATTCGGTTTGTCCCAAGAGCATGATCAATCGATCCAAGCCCAGGGCAATGCCTCCGTGAGGCGGCGCTCCGGATTCCAAGGCATCAAGCAGAAATCCAAATTTTTCGCGAGCTTCGACTTTTGAAATCTTGAGTAAGTCAAAGACTTTTTCCTGCATGCGTGGTGAATGGATTCGGATGCTGCCTCCTCCCAGCTCAAAGCCATTGAGCACCAAATCATATGCTAACGTTTTGGCTTGTAGGGGATTGCTGTCTAAGAGCGAGCTGTCTTTCGGGTGTGGTGCTGTGAAAGGATGATGCAGGGCCACATGGCGTTGATTGGCTTTGTCATATTCAAACATCGGAAAATCCACAATCCACAGGGGTTCCCACCGAGTACGATCCAACAACTGTAATTCTTCGCCAAGAAGCAACCGCAAGCGGCCTAGAACTTGGTGGACAATAGCAGCTTGGTCTGCCACGAAAACTAGCAGGTCGCCAGGATTGGCTGATGGAAGTGCGGTTCGTAACCCTTCGTCATTGAAAAATTTCGCGATCGAGGAATCCAGCTTTCCATCTTCACTAATTTTGATCCAGGCCAATCCTTTCGCACCAAACTCTTTCGCGGTTTCGATCAAATTGTCGATTCGGTTTCTGGTAAAGCCCGCCCCTTTGGGGATGACCAGCCCTTTGACCATGCCGCCGCTTTCAATGACACGACGAAATACTTGAAAATCACAGGTCTGTGCGAATTGACAGAGATCCTGGATCGGAAGGTCAAAACGTCTGTCAGGTTTGTCGGTTCCATAGCGGCCCATGGCTTCTTCAAACGAAAGGCAGGGAAAGGGGTTGGGCAGGTCGATCTGTTTGGTTTCCTTGAAAATCAATCTGATTAAGGCCTCGATAAGTTGGATGATGTCTTCACGATCCACAAAGGACATCTCAAGATCGATTTGTGTGAATTCCGGTTGGCGATCCAATCGAAGATCTTCATCACGAAAACACCGGGCAATTTGAAAGTAGCGATCCATGCCCCCGATCATCAGAATTTGCTTGAAGAGTTGCGGTGATTGTGGAAGGGCGAAAAATTCGCCTGGATTTACCCGGCTTGGCACCAGATAATCGCGTGCGCCTTCAGGCGTGCTTTTGGTGAGAATCGGGGTTTCTACTTCAATAAATTGCTGTGCATGAAAGTACTGGCGAGTGAGATGAGCGACCTGACTCCGGAGTTGAAGAAGCTGTTGCATTTTTGGCCGTCGAAGATCCAGGTAACGGTGTTCGAGACGAAGCGATTCAGAGGCTTGCACGTCGTCTTCAATGGAAAAGGGGAGGGGTTTGGCTTCATTCAAGAGATTGAGAGCATTGGCTCGAATTTCAATGCTCCCAGTTGGAAGGTGAGGATTTTCCGACCCCTCGGGACGCACCGAGACCGTTCCGGTTATGGCAATAACGTATTCGTTTCTCAAACGATCGGCAATGGTATGTAGAGGGGCGTTCTCTTCAGAGTCAAAGACAATTTGGGTCAGACCATAACGGTCTCGAATATCAATAAAGATCACGCCGCCATGGTCCCGGCGGCTGGCTACCCAACCGGCCAAAGTCACCGTTTGGCCAACTTGAGTCAGCGATAATTCTCCGCAATGATGGGAGCGTTTCACCGGGATGCCTCTTTCCAGTTTTCCTTATGATCTCTCGCGAAATCATTGAACATATTACTCATGAATACTCCGTCCTCAAAAGAGAAATTTATGCGGTTCCAACCTTTGGTCTATGAGGGCGCCGCTGGCTATTGGCAGTAGTCCTTGCGCTTTTTACAGTCCGTTTACTCGATTTGGGTTTTGGGCGAGACGGTGTTCCTGAAAGTGATAATAGGTGCCGAAGGTCGTTCGCTTCTTTATCGGTCAGATATCGGGTTTTACCGGGAAGAAGTTTCCCAAGGTTCAGGGGGCCAAATTGAATACGTTTTAATCGAATTACGGGATGGCCAATGTGATCAAACATGCGTTTCACTTGATGCTTGCGACCTTCGTGAATGGTGAGTTCTATCCAGGAATTAGCTTGAGCTTTTCCAGCCTTTTTTACTTTTGCTGGAGCCGTCTGGCCATCTTCTAACGCGACTCCACGCCGAAGTTGTTGGACTTCAAGGTCTTCCAACACGCCCTTTACTTTCACGAGATAGGTTTTGGGAACGTGATGTGTTGGATGAAGACAGGCTTGAGCGATATCTCCGTTATTCGTCAGGAGTAATAGGCCTTCACTATCACCATCCAGGCGTCCTACCGGAAATAATCGTAAGGACGGTTTGGGCATCAGTTGTTTGATGGTGGGCCGACCGGCCGGATCATGTAAGGTCGAAAGGTATCCAATCGGTTTATTGAGCATGACAAACATATCAGGCGGCTGTGCCTTTAGGTGCCGCCCATTGACTTTAATGTGATCATGTAGAGGATCAACTTTGGTTCCTAGTGTCATGACAGTTTCGCCGTTGACGGTGACAAGCCCGTTTCGGATATAGTCTTCTGCTTTTCTTCTTGAGGTAATACCTGAACCCGCAATGATTTTTTGTAAACGGACCATTTTGGTCTCAGTAGTCATCATTATTCCCACTCAATCGTAGCGGGTGGCTTTGAGCTAATATCGTAGACAACACGGTTGACCCCTTGAACTTCATTAATGATCCGATTTGACATTTTCCCTAACACAGGGTGAGGGATTTCCGCCCAGTCGGCGGTCATACCATCGGTGCTGGTGACGGCACGAATGGCAACCACGAATTCATAGGTGCGTTTATCACCCATGACGCCGACGGTTTGTATGGGTAGCAACACGGCAAAGAATTGCCAAATGGTTCTGGACAAGCCTGCTTGTTCAATTTCTTCACGCACGATGGCGTCTGCCTCTCGAAGGATCGCTAAGCGGTCTGATGTTACAGCACCCAGAATGCGAATGGCTAAGCCTGGGCCAGGAAACGGTTGTCGCCAGACAATGGATTGGGGCAATCCGAGTTCTAAGCCCAATTGACGCACTTCGTCCTTGAAGAGTTCACGAAAAGGCTCAATCAGTTTGAATTTCATCCGTTTGGGGAGCCCACCCACATTATGGTGAGTTTTGATCGTGGCCGATGAGCCATTGACGCTTAGGCTTTCGATTACGTCGGGGTATAGTGTTCCTTGTACCAGAAAATTGACGGTGCCTATGGCATCCGCTTCATATTCAAAAACCTTGATGAAATGTCGGCCGATAATTTTTCGTTTTCGCTCGGGGTTGGTCGTGCGTCCCAAGGCAGTTATGAATGTTGAGCTATGATCTGCAATGCGAACCGGCATGGCGTAGGCTGAATCAAAGCTCGTCTGTAATTTCGCAACTTCCTCTTTGCGCATGAGTCCGTTATCGATGAAGAGACAGCTTAACTGACTACCAATAGCTCGGTGAACCAGAACGGCAGCCACGGTCGAATCGACGCCACCGCTGAGTGCACACATGACTTTTCCCTGCCCCACGGTTTTCCGAATATCCGTGGTTGCCTGATCGATGAAGGAGCCCATGGTCCAGGTTGGTTGGCAACGGCAAATATGACATGCGAAGTTTTTGAGAATGGTTGATCCATGTTGTGTATGGACGACTTCAGGGTGGAATTGAATGCCGAACAATTGGTTGGAGCCCTCAGTCATTTTCATAGCGGCGATTGGGGCATGAGCGGTATGAGCCATAGTCCGAAATCCCCGAGGAAGTTGTTCGACTGAGTCTCCATGAGACATCCATACGGGAAAGGATTTTTTGTGTTTTATTCCATGAAATAAATCCTGTGTGTCATCGATGTTTAGGTCGGCTCGGCCATATTCCCGCTTCGAGGTGGGAGTCACGGTCCCTCCATAGCGATGCGCGATGAGTTGCATCCCATAGCAGATTCCTAAAATAGGCATGCCAAGCTCGAAGATTTGGCTATCGAGTTTTGGAGCATGGGCCTGAGTCACGCTGGCCGGCCCGCCAGAGAGAATTAGGCCCTTGGGGTCATGTTTGAGGATGTCTTGAGGCGGGGACTGTGCCGGAAGAATGACCGAGAAGACCTGAAATTCACGAATTCGTCGTGCTATGAGTTGCGTGTATTGAGAACCAAAATCCAGAATGACAATGGTATCATGGTGGAGGCGCATAGGCGTAAATGGTGTGCATAAGATCGGAATTCCCTTAGGAGAAACCGAGTCTTAGTCAGCCCGATAATTCGGGGCCTCCCTCGTAATAATAACATCATGGACATGGGCTTCTCGGAGACCTGCAGACGTCAGTTGCAGAAAACGAGCTTCGCGTTGTAATTCAGGAATAGTTTGGCAACCGCAATAACCCATCCCTGCCTTGAGCCCTCCTACCAGCTGATAAACCAGTACCGATAAATTCCCTTTGTACGGCACTCGGGCTTCAATACCCTCCGGTACCAGTTTTGAGGACTCGCGTCCTTCTTGGAAATACCGATCTTTTCCTCCACGTTCCATTGCACCCAGAGAGCCCATGCCACGATATTCTTTGTAAGTTCTGCCCTGATATAACACTGTTTCTCCTGGTGACTCTTCGGTGCCGGCAAATAACGAACCGATCATGACTGATGAGGCTCCTGCAGCCAAGGCCTTTGTGATATCCCCGGAATATTTAATCCCTCCATCGGCAATAAGCGGGACCTGATGCTTTTTTGATACGGTTACACAATCAGCTACGGCCGTGAGTTGTGGAACGCCGGCCCCTGAGACAATTCGTGTCGTACAAATGGATCCCGGACCAACGCCAATTTTAACGGCATCAGCTCCTGCATCAATGAGGTCTTGGGTCGCTTCAGCAGTTGCTACATTCCCCGCAATGAGTTCTAGATCTGGATATTGCGTTTTAATGGCTTTGACTTTGTCAAGGACACTCCGGGCATGGCCATGAGCGGTATCGACCACTAACACATCAACTCCGGCTTTCATGAGCCGCGCTAACCGGTCTTCTACATCAGGGCCGATTCCGACGGCTGCGCCCACTCGTAGCCGTCCGTGTGTATCTTTACAAGCAAACGGATACTTAATCTTTTTTTGGATATCTTTGATAGTGATCAGACCTTTTAATTCAAATTGATCATTGACCACGAGTAATTTTTCAATGCGATGTTCATGCAGTATTGTCTGAGCCTTTTCGAGGGTGGTGCCTTCAGGAGCCGTTACGAGCTTATCTTTGGTCATGACCTGACCGACTTTGAGATCCATCCGGTTTTCAAAACGGAGATCACGATTAGTCAAAATCCCGACCAATTTTTTCTCTTGCGTGACGGGAATTCCCGATATCCGATAGGTGGTCATGAGGTGGTGGGCATCGCGGATGGTATGATTCGGTGAGATGGTAATGGGAGCCAGAATCATCCCACTTTCCGACTTCTTGACCTTATCCACTTCTGCCGCTTGGCTATCGGGAGGAAGAGCACGGTGGATGATTCCAATGCCCCCTTCGCGGGCCATAGCAATGGCCAGGCGTCCTTCCGTCACCGTATCCATGGCAGCACTGAGCAATGGGATATTGATGCGGATGTTTCGCGTGAGTTGGGTTGTTGTATCGACTTCGGTAGGAACGATATTTGAGCGTCGTGGCAATAACACCACGTCATCAAATGTCAGTCCGATTCGTAGTTGTTGGTCCCACATCAATGAGGTCTTTAGGGCGTAAAAGGTGTAACGCAGGTTAAGAAGGTGTTATGAGTCGATAGGAACGTTACCATCATAAATTTCTTCAAAAGCGCAGTCAATCTGCAACTTTTACAACCGATTGATTGTAACGCGTAAGAAAAAAGCCAGGCGCTATACAGGGTCACTTCATTAGTCTATTGCGGTGAAGAAACTGACGATTCTTCCGGGCTTGGGCAAAAGGTGAAATGAATGCCCAAGCCTAACACTTGAAAAATGATTGTGTGATGCTGTTTCAGCAGCTTTCGATAGCTATTCGGCCGCTTCAGGAATAAATGCCAATGCTTCTTCTTCTTGGAAGTGGTCTTCGGCTTCTTCGGCAGGCATAAACTCTTGAACACGCATGTTGCCGCTATCTACAACAAAGACATTGCCTCGGCTATCGACACCTAATCCGTATGGAAAGTTGAATTGTCCTTGATTAGTTCCAAACCCGCCCCATTGGGTAATGAAATTGCCATCTCGATCAAATTTTTGCATCCGCTGATTTCCTGTGTCACTTACAAAGACATCGCCGGCCTCGTCAATGGTTATCCCCCAAGGTGAACGAAACTGCCCGGGTTCTTGCGCTTGGGAGCTACTGGCATGCCCTGGTCCAATGCCTCCTCCCCATTTGGTGAGCAATTGAGGGAGGACATTGGAACTGGTGTCGAATTTTTGGATTCGGTGATTGCCCATATCGACAACATAGACCGTTCCGTCAGTTTGATTTACAGCCAGACCTCTCGCGAAATAAAATTGTCCGTCGGCGTTGCCGAAGCTGCCCCATTGCATGATGAATTCTCCGGTTTCATCAAACTTTTGTACACGGAAATTGGCACTGTCAACCACATAAAGATAGCCACGAACGCGATCAACCGCCACACCCCATGGGGCATTAAATTGGCCTTCACCATTGCCACGAGAGCCTAATTTCATCAGGTAGTGCCCGAGTTTTCCATCAAATTTTTGAATGCGGTGGTTATTGGTATCCGCCACATAAAGATTGCCAATCGCGTCGCACGCAATGCCGGTCGGATTATTGAAATTGCTGTTGGCTGCGCCGAAGTTTCCCCATAAGAGAATGAAATTGCCATTTCGGTCAAATTTTTGAACCCGATTATTCCCGTTATCAACAACAAATATTGACCCTTGATGATCAATGGCCATTCCGTACATGGGACTAATAAATTCACCTCCGTGAAGAAGCGAGGCTCCTCTTCCGGGTTTGCCCCATTTGGTAACACAGATATAGCCTGAGGTATTGAGTAAAATATCTGTGCTGGCGGGCACGGAGACGTTGTTATTGTTGTCTTTGAACCAGACGTATACGGTTTTTGTCCCATCACCAGGAGATGTGGTGAAGGGGATAGTGGCTCCAAATTTTTGTTCTGGTTCGACTTCAACCCATCCTGGCATCGTGGCGCTGGGTGTCATGGGATTTTCAGATATGAAATAGGCCGCGACACCACTATCCACGTCTTTGGCTGAAATCGTTGCAACCATATCTGGACTATTCGTCATATGTGATCCATGGTTCAGAACAATATCAGGGTTTTGCGGGGCGGCAATGTCGATGAGAACGGGAATAGCTGTTTGTTCTTCAGAGAGTTGGCTCTCCGCTTCATCTTCCGTGACGGCGGTCAGGGCATAAAAGTAGGGGGTGTTGTTGGACAAGCCACTATGGATATACGGCGTGGTGATACCCTCAATCTTGGTCGAGGTCTCAATCGTAAGGCTAGGGTCAGTGCTAAAATACAAATTATAGCTCACGACACCAGGGATTTCTAACCAACTTAAGATGTTTTCCGTATCGCCTGGCTTGACGGCCAGATTAATTGGGACAGCGAGGTCCGCTGTTGTGGGCTTGTCCTCTTTGCCTCGTTTCAATTCCTCTTCAGTTGGAGCAAATTTCGTTAATCGATGATTCCCGCTATCTATCACATACACATAGCCTTCCTTGTCTATGGCAATGCCGGAAGGGAAATTCAGTTGGCCTTCTGTCAATCCGCGATTACCCCAAGAGCAAAGATAGGTGCCATTGGGTTCAAATTTTTGGACTCGATGATTCCCGCTATCCACCACATAGATATAACCTAGCGGATCGCATGCCACTCCCCACGGCGACTTGAATTGACCGGGCGCATTGCCTTCTTTTCCCCATTTCAAAAGGAAATTGCCACGAGAGTCGAATTTTTGAATACGGTGGTTCCCTTCGTCCGCCACGTAAATATTGCCAACAAAATCTACGGCAAGCCCGCGAGGGTAAAAGAAGGCTCCATCATAACCGCCATCACGCCCCCATGTGAGAACGGCAGAGCCATCGGGAAGAAATTTTTGCACTCGGGCATTGCTGGTGTCTGAAATAAATATGTTGCCTTGGGAATCTGTGGTAATTCCCCAGGGAACATCAAATTTCCCAGCTTCGGCACCTCTCCAGGCAAAACCAAACTTTCCCCAGGCGTTGACGATATTCCCCTCGGAGTCGAATTTTTGGATGCGATTGTTGCCGCTGTCTGCTACGTAGACATCTCCTTCAGGCGACGTGGCGATGCCGCGGGGGTAATAAAAACTTCCTTCGGTTGAATCAGGCTCTTCACCCCAACGGGCAAGAAATTTTCCTGATTTATCCAATTTCTGGATGGAATGATTATCCGTATCGCCAATATAAATGTTGCCGTCTTTGTCAACCGCAATACCCGTTGGCGATTTGAATTCTCCGTCATCAACCCCTTCACAACCGATTTGCATGACCGTGAGGTACGGTGAGGGAATGGACATGACTTCTTCTGATATTGGGCTTTCTCCCTCTTCCGTTACGACGGTAAGGGCATAGTGATAACAAAGATTGTTCGCCAAATCGTTGTGTACATAGGGAGAGGCCACTCCTTCAATGCAGTTAGCCGTGTCTTTTTTGATGCCGGCTATTGGAATAAAATCCTCAGATGACGCAATGGGGCGAGAGAGATCGCAGGGCTTAATTTGCACGCCTTTAGTGGTCACAAAATATAAATTGTAATAGAGGGCCTGAGGAACAGGATCCCAGGAAATTGTGGTCCGGCTGTGATCAGGAATAGCGCGCACGTTAGAAGGGGCTGGAGGGAGATTGCTGTCTTGGCTTTGTCCGGCTCCCCAATCTTCATTCTCATTTTCGATTATCAGATTGGTGGTCAGTGGGCTATGTCCGAAAAATAAGGTCTGTAAAATTTTTGTGGTCATGCTGTTCCCCTAGAATAAATAAATGGCACCATCTTTTGTTTGAAAATTTTAATAATTACAACAACTTATGTGGAAAGTCTATCAGGGGAAAAAGAGGGAAGTCAAGGAAAGGTGCGTAGACATACCGATAGGCAGAATCGAGTGAGGGAAATCTAGAGTTGGTGAAGGCTGCGTAATGGTTTGCCACTTGGCGGGGAAATTCTTAGCGACAAAGCAGGAATTATCTGCCAAGTGGTAAACGTACTTATCTAATTTATGCCGACTATGCCGAACCGCACACCGGAAAAATACGTTGCAAGCATTAAGATGGTTGCTCAATTTCTGATTTCGTGACGTTGGACGCTTGAGGGCCTTTGGCTCCTTCTACTAAATCGAATTCAACTGATTCACCCTCTTTTAGTGATTTAAACCCGTCTTCTTGAAGAGCAGAATAATGGACAAACACATCTTGGCCACCTTCAACTTGAATGAAGCCAAAACCTTTTCGATCATTAAACCATTTAACAGTCCCCTTGCTTTTCACGTTCGTCCCTCCCTCATTACCGGCAGTGAGAAAAATTGCAGAATTTATCGTGTCTAGTTAAAAAAAAACCGAAAAAGGAGATTATTCCTCTTTCGGCTTCCAGCATCATAGTCTTTCACTTCTTAATATTGCCTTTACAAAAACGGAAAGGATGTAGCACAGTTGGAAAAAACTGTCAATAAATGGCAACATGATAAATCTCCATGTAGGATCTTTTCTACCCAATTTCTGGTAGAAAGCCGGTTAAGGTCTTGATGATTGAGGAGCCTATTGGCCAAAATTGTCAGATTTTCCCGGTCTGGCCAAAATTTTCATTCCGTTCAGTGCATTGATCAGAATTCTCGACCGGTACATTTTCCTGGAGCTTCTCCCGCCGTTTTTGACCAGTCTGGTCGGACTCTGCTTTATCATTTTTACAAAAGAAATGTTACGTCTGGTGGATTTGGTGATATCCCGGGGGATCAGTCTTATTTCCCTGGGTAACATTGTGATGCATCTGCTTCCCTCTTTTCTTGTCCTGACCTTGCCGATTGCGTGCCTGATCGCCACGATTTCGGCTTTTAATCGAATGTCGTTTGATAATGAGGTGATCGCCCTCCGAGCAGTAGGTGTGAGCTTCTGGCGGATCAATATTCCCGTTGTGGTATTTGCCGGAGCCGTCTTTGTCTTAACCATGGTGCTATCACAATGGGGACAACCCTGGGCGAGTGTGTCCTTAAAAACATTAGCTTTAAGTGTTATTGCAGATGAAATGAGCCTGAGCGTGGATTCTGGTGTTTTCAATGAGCCCATTCCTGGATTGATGGTGTACGTTCCTGATTCTGGACAGGCTTCAGGGCGGAAAAAAGGGGTGTTTATTTCCGACCAACGGGATCCTGCTCAACCGTTAATTATTGTGGCGCAACATTTTCAAATGTTGAAACAGACTGAACGGCGACAAATGGGAATTCGTTTATTTGACGGGGCCATTCATCAGATCCCTCACGATGCCTCGGTTTTTCACCAGGTCAGTTTTCGAACCTATGATTTTTGGATTCCCTCTCCGTTTCGATCAGCGAAAGCGAAAGCCAAACGAAAAAGCTATGAGGAATTGCTTGAGAAGTTGAAAGCTTCGGGTGGCAAGCATTCTGGGACTCTTCGACGATTGATGGAACATCACAAGGATACTGCATTTCCTGTGGGAACCTTTGTGTTAGGCCTCTTGGGTGTGCCGGTAGGCATTGTGTCTAAACGGTCTGGAAAGGCTGGTGGTTTTGCCATCGGTGTGTTGGTAGTGATTGGATTTTATATGCTCAATGTTTTGGGAGGATTTCTTGTCACGACCGGGAGCGTCGCCCCAATTGTGGGGGCGTGGCTCCCAAACGTTCTCCTGGGTCTGGTGACGGTGGTGATGTTCAATCATGCCCGAAAGCAATAATGTGTTGCATGTCTTAGGATCACGATGATGAGGAAGTTTTTTTGGTATATGTTCGGAACGTTTGCCCGAAATTTTCTTCTCTGTTTGGCCATGGTGTTGACGATTTATCTGGTTGTCGATTTTTTTGAAAAGTTACGAAAATTTTTGAAATACGATGCTGAATTGTCCCTCATTTTGAGTTTTTTTGCGTATCGAATTCCTGAGATTGTGTTTTTACTAGCACCTCTAGGGGCTTTAATGGCATCAATCTTAACGGTTGGAGGGCTGAATCGGACTCGTGAAATTACGGCGATGCGCAGTTGCGGATTAAGTTTTTATCAAATTGCCTTGCCGTTTTTTGCGTTTGGCTTGTGTGTGAGTGTGACAAGCTTAAGTTTGACAGCGGTGTTTATCCCTTTAGCGAACATAAAAGCTGAGTATGTGAAATCTGTTTCCATCAAACAAAAGCCCGAGGCACTGTTGTCTGATCCTAATAGCATATGGCTTCGTGTGGGCCAGACCCAACTTTTGCATATTGACTCCGTTGAACAAGATGGAACGCACTTGACTGGTCTTCACTATTACACGTTGCATGAACCGTTTCGGCTCTCCGAAATAATGGAAGCCGAATCCGCGACATTTTCCGAGGGTGAATGGAAAATGGAGAAGGTGAAACGCCGTCAAGTAATGGGGGACGGTCGGGTAGAGGTTCTTGAAACGCCTAATGACATCATTGCTCTCTTACTGAAACCTGAAGATTTTCAGAATTGGTTGTCGAATTCTCCTCAACATATGACGCTTTATCAATTGCATGATTATATAGAGCGGGCCATACAGGATGGCCACAACCCTCAGCGATATGTAACCGATTATTGGGGCCGAGTGGCCTATTCCATGGTTCCTCTCGTTATGATCCTCTTAGGGGTCTCGATGGGTTTGCGAGGGTCCGGCGTACGGAGTGTTGGCGTGGCCAAAGGATTAGGGCAAACATTGGCTATTGGTTTTTTGTTTTGGGCGGCACATTCAGTTGGAATCGTGTTGGGCCAGAATGGAGCGGTGATGCCAATTGTCGGAAGTTGGATTGCCACGGTGATGTTCTTAATGGTTGGAGCCAACCTTTTTCTTAGGTTGGAATAACATTGGCGGCAAATTCCTATTCTATTTGCTAAATGACAACGAGGGAATTGTATTGCGATATTAGGGGATCTATGAATTTCTATGTTTTTCTCGCGATCAGTCAAGGTTTTTCCTTAATTCCAAAAAGGTCAGGCCCGATAACATCAGCACAGGGGAAAAATGAGATGAGGGAAAAAGAAAGACAGCGGTAGAGCAGGTAGCAAGAGATCAAGAGAAAGCAATCGGAAATAGAGCCAAGAGGTGAAGCTTGTAGAATAAATGATCGAACAGGTGACAAGGGCAAACTATCCGCGAGGGTAGGGCGCAAAGCCAAGAGACCCTAAGTGATGTAAGGTGTTTGGGGTTAGTCTGGTTACCGAACTGTATGCCGTCTGACGTGCGTTCGTTCATGCGCCCATTCTTCGGAATTGGGCGCTTTTTTTTGGTCGGAAAGGAAGACCTGAATATGGATGAACACACACATCATGTAAATGGGCTGGCCGTTGAATCGGCTGCCAGGGTTCCAGCTTGTGCAGAGACAAACCTTCTGGAGTCCATGGACGTAGGGTCATTTTACGAACAACTGGATCAGGAAAGAGTAAGCGCTCTTTTGCAAGAATTTCTTCCCATGATTCGTCGAATGGCAGGAGCCATGGCTCTTAAGAACCCATTTTCTTTAGACGTGGAAGATTTAACAAGTGCCGGGGCCATGGGACTGTTGAGTGCCATGAAACGGTACGATCCCACGCGGGATATTAAATTTCGCACCTTTGCCGAATATCGAATTCGCGGCATGATGTTAGATGAAATTCGTGCCATGGATTGGGTCCCTCGATCGGTTCGAGCCCGTCGCGAACAAATTCGTCAAACTGTTGATGAGTATGTACAAAAGAAGGGGGCTTTGCCGACAACGGAAGAATTAGCCAATGCGTTGGGGGTTCCTCTGGATGAGCTGGAGGGCGTTTCAGCTTGTGACCCCCGGCTCGTGAGTTTAGATGATCCAGTTGGCCATGGGGAAGACGGATGTACGCTAGGGGACGTGCTTCCGGATAACGACCGTCAAGATCCATTTGTTGCCTGTGCGGATGCGGAAATGAAGGCGGCGTTAAATGCCGCGTTGGTGTTGCTATCGTCCCGCCAACAGGAAGTTTTACACCTCTATTACCATGTGGGAATGACAATGAAAGAAATTGGAGGCCGATTGGGTCTTACCGAATCCGGGGTGTGTCGGGTCCATTCGGGTGCGCTCCGACAATTACGTATGGAGTTAGATAATATTGAGGGTGGGAATCAGAAAAAAAGGCGTCCCAAAAACTTGCGAAAACCTGCGGTGACATGCGCCTAGTTAAACCTAGAAACCGCAGTTGGATCACGAAAGTCTGCATAAGCTCTTCACGCACCTAGGAAATTCAAAAAATCTCTCATCACCCAAAAGGTGACCACGAGTTTTGTGAATTCCCTATGCACGTAAATATCTTCTACAGCTTTTTCGCGCTCAACCGCCGTTTCTAGGTTAAATGTGGTGTTTGTTGAAAAATTCATGTCCGCCGATTTTGGCGACCTTCCGATTGACCTCTGCCCAACGAGGGGTGTTGACCAAGGTTGGGTTATAAAAAAGCACGGCTCCACCCACCACATCTCGCCCATCTTGCACGAGTTCCCAAGCCAATAAGCTTTCCTGCATTTTGCGATTCCTGGGGTTGAACATGACCTCTTTGGGCGATCGCGCAATCCATGGCTCAAATTGTTTGGCCCGAAGCACGGTACCTTTGACCGTCCCATCGCTGTGATATTTATGGTTCATTCGATTCCGAATGACGGCGGCGACCGCCATTTTCCCGGCGAAACTTTCTCCTCGTGCCTCAAGATAAATGGTGAGGGCAGCGAGAATATCATCGGAATGTGATGATGTGGAATCATATGAATTGTTCGTCAGTCCAGGCGAATTCCACGAAAGCGGAGAAAGGGCTTTGGCAATGTCGGTGGAACTTGCTGGAGTTGGAGACATCGGAAAAAGGCAGAGAACAAAGACTCCAATGACTATGGTCGTGTTAAAATGTAACAAAGAGAGATAACGTTTCATAAGAATGTTCTCGAATAATGAGATGTGTGGTTGTTTATTCATGAGAAGAGGAATGTTCGCAAGTGGTATGCCACCCCTGCGTTGGAGTGTAGAATGATGAGTCTTGGCTAGGGTTTTTGCCGGTATCGTGAGTTTTGGTGGGAAAAGTTATTGCCTTTCTTTTGCGTACAAGAGGCTTAGGAAGACAACCTGTCGTCATTCCGGTACAAAGAGAGTGGTGGAAAATAGGAAGTTTTCTCTATAAGGGTTTCGTAGCTTGTTGAAAACATGGTGAAATCCGAGCGAAAGGGAAATGCAAAAAAAGATGACACGTCTGGTAAATATTGCATGCAAGAATGCGAGATAGTGGAAAATTTTTTCAATTGTTGCTCAATTGTTTTCAGGGAGACATGCGATGAATGAGGTAACTTGTTTAAGACGCGTTGTGACATGGGTGGTCCGGTGTAGCTTGTTCATCCTTATTGGTAGTTTTTGGGGAGCGCTAGATGTTCCCAGGGGTTTGGCAGGGACCGAACCTATTCAGATGGCCTCAAATAACTCTTTAGCTCGGGTGGAAATTTTTTTGCAGGCCGGAGATTATCGACGAGCGGTAGAAGCTTGTCAGCGAAATATTGATCACCATCCTTCTGTCGAAGCGTATGTGTATTTGGCTTATGTCTATCAAGCCATTGATGGTTATCTTGCCTATTTGGCAAAACAGGAAGACTATGTGAAAGTCGAACAATTATCCCTTAATCTGACAGCCCGTGAGATGATTGATATTATTGATCCGCCAAATGTCATGCCTCGGATGGCACAGGAGCTGATTCATGAAGGATTGCGACAACAATTTGATATTACGGCTTCCATAATTTGATATTACGGCTTCCATGGCGAACCGTCTTAATCGAGCACGTACCGATGAGTTATGGATACAGCAAGCGGCCTGGCGAGAAACCCATCCGGATTCTTGGTGGGCCGGCGTACCTGAATTATGGCGGTGAAGATAGTGTCTTTCATTGATATCAAGAATGGTAGATGAACGTTCAGTAAAAAAAACGAGCTTTCATACGTGACTGAAATCCTGGCCTGAGTTGACAGTCCCCAGAAGGCGGTTTTAGGATGGTAAAATTATTTGTTTCTGTTTTACATTTTTCCAAGGAGGCAGTCCGTGTCTGATCTTGTAGCCATAGCTGATACATCGAACTGGGATGGGGAAGTCCTG
>QIDY01000267.1 GCA_003228495.1 Nitrospirota bacterium | reverse complement strand
AACCAAGAAAAACTCACGAATTTTGGATCGTTGGGAACAAAATTGCTCGGATTGCAGAATGCTGCCAACAGTCTTCGAACACGTCTAAGTTTTGATAAGAATGAAGTGAGTGTTTCTTCTGCCAGTTCGCAAACCCTGTTGACGGCTAGTGCATCATCCACTGCGGCTTCCGGTACGTATACGGTGAATGTTAATAATTTGGCCGCAGCTCATCAGATTGTGTCAAAAGCTTCTACAACCGTTTCCACCACGGATACAGACATTGTCAGCGGATCCACAGGGACTTTTTCCTTTCAGGTGGGAACAGGTTCCGTTCAAACCGTGAATCTGGATGCTACTGGTACATTAGAAGACTTACGAGATGGCATTAACAATCTTGGTGCGGGGGTGAGTGCATCGATTCTCAATACGGGCACGGAGACCACGCCAGCGTATCGCTTGGTGTTAGGCTCGAATGATACCGGAGCCAGTAATTCTATCACGATTTCTGCTGATGATACGATCTTAGATACGGTTACGACTGGCGTTGATACGTTCCAAGCTGCGCAGGATTCTCAAATTGTCTTGGGGGAAGGTGCCGGAGCCGTAACAATTGATCGATCCAGCAATACCCTCACGGATGTCATTTCGGGCTTGACCTTGAACCTTCAGGCTGAAGATCTCAGTAATCCCGTGACGATTTCGGTGACGCAAGACGTTTCCGCTGTAAAGGAGGGGATTTCGAATTTTGTGAATGCCTACAACGAAGTTGTGGAATTTATTAACGAACGGACGGAATTCGATCTTGAAACGAGAGAACGGGGAATTTTTGTGGGGGATTCTCTTGCTCGAACAGTTCTTGATCGTATACGGCAATCGGCCTTTTCCCAAATCAGTGGGTTAACGACCTATACCAGCGCATCCCAGGTCGGGTTTGAAACACAAACGGCTGACGGCACGATCAAGCTTAATGAAGCCACGCTCGATTCGGCACTCAGTAGTAATTATTCAGCTGTTCGAGATTTATTTATTCAGAATCCCACAACTGGAACCGAAGGTATAGCAGAGCTGGTTGTTGATGCCGTTGATACCTTGGATGATGTGGAATCAGGGGTTCTGAGCCTTAGGCAAAATTCGCTGACGAAGCAAATTGATAATTTTACGCAACAGATTTCGGTAAAAGAAGCGGCACTCAGTCTTTATGAGGAACAACAACGAATAAAATTTGCCAATTTGGATGGGTTGCTAGGGGTATTACAGGGGCAACTAGATTCCTTAGCGTCCTTGTCATCTCGAAATAATTAAGTCCTTAAGAAGGGAAACACGTATGATGGTAGGTGCTCAAGCGTATGCAACAACGCAGATTTCGACAGCGTCTTCAGTGCAGGTGGTAGTCTTATTGTATGATGGCGCGATTTCTTCGATGAAATTAGCCCAAGAAGGCATCGTGGCGCTTAACTTTCACGACAAAGCTCGTTTTCTTGATCGGGCGCTTCGTGTTGTTGGTGAGTTGTCTGCTTCTTTGAACATGGAAGAAGGAGGTGCTGTCGCGAAAAACTTGCAACGTCTGTACGAATATATTCAGTTTGAATTGACTCAGGCCAACCTTAAAAATGAACCTGGGCGTTTAGAAGCCCCTATTCGATGTATGAGTGAGATCAGGAAAGCCTGGCAGGAATTGGCCATCCAAGGGACAAAACCACAAGCCGTAGGGATGTAATGGATTGAGCCAGGTGACTGAAGGAGAGAAATTGTTGGAGCAGCTGACGAGCAAGGCCATGGAAGCTGCTACGCAAGGCAAGTGGGGTTCTGTTGTCGAGTTCTATGATCGTAGAGCCCGCGCTGGTTTGCTTGATAACGTCTCTCAGGATGTGGCCCAAAAACTTATGCAATACGATCGGTGGATCATGACTCGCATTCGAGAAGTTCAAGCGCTCACGCAGCAACAGCTTGGAGAAGCCCAAGAGAATCGTCGCAGACTTGAGAGCTTAAAACGGCAGTGGGTCGGCCCGAACACCGGTCACGCTCGACATCGCCTCAGTATCTGACGTTTTCGACTCTCACCGGTAGTAGTAAAATGAGAAAGGAGGAGTAAAAAGTAAGAGGTGAGTAGAAAAAGAGGCAGAGCCGAGAAACCCCTTCTTCTTTCTCACTCTGGGCACTTTTACCTTTTCACTTTTTATTTCCCACTTCAGCCCCTTCCCGCAACGATCACTAATCTCGCACAGCCTCCTGGTGTTCCTTCCTAATTTCACATCTGACAAGGCCCAACCAGACCAAACATTCTGTCAAATGTTTGACGAATTCTATGATTGTTGTCAGTGAAAGAGACATTTTTCGTTCGAGTTTTTAATATCATAAACCTATTTTTCTTGAATTTTCATCGAAATCTTGCCTTGATGTTTTGGGTACAACAATTGCCAAATAAACTATGAGGGATGAAATTGAAATACAGCTGTTTCATGGGAATGTCTTTAATCATGGTTTTGGTCCTCTAGAAAGCCTATCTCTTCTCCTCATATGATTTCATCAGACACTTCAATACCTGTAACCACAGACTATTATTCGCAAATGGGAGCCTTGTTACATTCGCTTTCGAATAAATTGTTACCTATTGTGGTGTTTTCAGAATTAGCCATCCGTCGTTGTGAAGATACCCAACTCAGACCACAATTGGAAAAAATTCATGGGGCTGCTCAACTAGCTCGTGATCTCTTGGTTGAAATTCGAAATCTTCAAGATCGTGCGGAACCCTAAAGATTTTCCCGTTTACTTATCCTACTATCCTTAAATATTTCATTGTCATTTAGAATGAAAATCTTGACTGTGTTTGAACGAGAGAGGTGATGAAAATGGATGATGGCATCATAGCCTCAGAGGACCGACGTCAGGATTGTCGTGCAGATGTTCCGGTTTGTCTCTGGATTGAGGTTCCTCTGGTGTTTTCTTATGAGCCTGTTGAGCTTGACGCGGCGGGCTTTAGTCAGTGGCAATGGGAGGAATTAGCAGTGTCACCTGATCTCGTGAAAGCGATGGTCGATGAAAACGACTTGACTATTCGTGATCCCTTGCTGTTACAAATGGTTACACGTATTGATTGGATGCTCACATCGATTCTTCGGACTCTGGGAAAAGACAAAGCTTTCAAACGGGCTATTCCGGAATTGGCAAAAGTCAATCTCAGTGGGTCCGGGATTCGGTTTTTCTCGGAACAAGAATTCCCTGTGAATTCCTTTCTTGTATTGCGGCTGATCTTGCGACCGTTTATTCCCCTCCAGGCTGTTGGGAAAATCATCAGAAGTAAACCGGCGCAGCATGGCGAAGAAGCGGGGTTTGAGGTTGCTGTTGAATTTACTCAAATTTCTCCAGACGATCGTGAAGCCATCATTCGGCATGTGCTGCGAACTGAAGCTACTCTCCAGCGCCTTCGGCAAAAAAAGCCTGTTGTTTCAGTCGTTGGGTGAATTAAAGAAGTGGTTCTGGTACCTTGGGTGTCTGTATGTAGGGTTGAGCGGATGCCAAGGGAGCAACCAAGGTTCAGTTCCACTTTCCCCTGACTCGGTCAATTCTTCCTACGTTGAAACGCTTTACACTCGTTCTCTTGATCCCCCCTATACTCTCGCCATTCTTCCCTTAGACAACTTGAGCCCCAACCCTAGGCTGCACTGGTTGGGAAAAAGTTTGTCAGAAATGATGGCTAGTGATTTAGCCAAATGGCCGTCTTTATCAGTAATTTCGCGTGAAGCTCTAGGACCTGTTCTTCGAGAACAGTGGCTTCAGCAACGAGGATTCTCTTCTTCAGGCTCAGCTGTGGATCTCGGCAAAATACAAGGCGTGCATTATTTAGTGCGTGGCAGTTTCCATTATTATGAGGATAATCTGAGGATTGATCTACAGGTCGTCGATGTCGAAACGGGCGTGATCGTGAGTTCTTTGTCGGCTCAAGGACGGGAAGCAGAAATCCCACGTTTAGAACAAGATCTTGTGATGCAAATGCTCACGGTTTTCGAACACTCCCTTGATTCGAGGACAAATGATCTTTTGGATGGGTTGCAAGATGACCCCCCTCCTAAAATATTTCTGGGCCGCGCAGAAGAGAAAGGCCGTCTCCACACAGAGAATTCAGGATCATTTGGGCTACATTCGGTACATCAAATTGATGCGCGGCTATCACTTGAGCGAATCACTCAGCATCGAATGCAGGCCTATCGAGTAGCAGGCACAATTTGGCAAGCAGGATGGTCGACTGAAATGGGGCAGCCCATTTATCGGGTATGGCAGCCGTCTGAAGATTCCAAGGAACCTATACCGCTGCTCACCCTCCCTGTAGCCTTGTTTATGCAGCCGAATAAAATTACTGATGTGCTAAAGAATTTGGAAGGAGGGGACGTTCCCGCATTCGTCAACCTTGAATCTGATGGGATTGTGATAAATCAAGTCGATGGCACGGGAGCGAGCCAATTATTTTTCGAACAGATTCGTATGCCACAGCGGTTGTTTGTCCGGGCGCTAAACGAACATGGTGAGCTGATAGCGGTTTTTTCGAAATGGTCTTGGCAAACGGAAGCTATTCTTCGAATTTTTAGTACCGACCGAATTGTCTTCCCGATGTGGCCTCAGCCATTCATGAGTGGGCTCGCTGAATTTCCCGTTTCGTGGATTCAGCAAGATAGTCGACATGTAACCTTTGACGCTATGATGGTACCGATTTCCAATGAACGGCGTACCATCGTTCTTGAGCCTGTTAACCTACCTGAGGCAGGACAACAAGAAAATGGTATGGAAATTTCCAACGGTACGGGGTCTCTATTGCCATTAGAGAATTGGATTCGAATGAAATGGAAACCTCCAATTACTGAAGCTTTTCCCATTACCGGGTATTTGCCTGCTAATAAACGGACAGTTGTCGGTCTCTTGCACCTACAGGCAGGAAAGATTGTGAAGGTTCAATTTCTCAATGCCCCTCATGACTCGCTTTTTTCTCGCAGCCTTGAAGACCTCAAGCCATATCTTTTGGGGTATTGCTTGAGTTGTCAAGTTTCAGATAAGTATTTTCCCAAATCCACCTCTCAAACCCTTCGACTTCAATTGACGCTGGTGAAAGATCTTCATGCCTTTCAATTCGGTTCCCGTTCTCATTAACCCTCCTTGCGACTCTTGCCTGAAGGACTGATGTGCTGCCGGTTATGATGGATTCAAAAGTTCGGGCCAATGAATTTGCAAGGTTTTTTTTGCAGCTTTGGCCAGGACCCCATCAAGTGAATGGTTTTGACTGAAAATTCGTAGGGTAATCATTCGAGCGGGAAGATGCTGGAGATATGTATGCAAGCTTTCTTTTTCAATACTACGGGTAGTTGGATTCCATACGAAAATCTGCAATCCTCCCATGTTTAATAGGTTGAGAGGCCGTGGGTCCTTATGGGCCAAGTCGACTCGAATATCCGCCTCTCGCCATTTCCGGGGCATGATACGGCGCATTCGTGATAGAAAATCCTGTGGCCGAAATGCCAATGATCCTTGAGGAATAGGCAGTAAGAGGCTAAATGCTGTTTTCCATTTCACATGCCTCGTCATAATTTTGGCCCACTCGGTACCGAGTAGTCGTTTTTTTAGAGAACGCGATTGAGGCCAAGAACGAACCGTCTCCAGGACATGCCAATCGGTGAGCAGCAAGTATCGGGATAAGCTATCGAGAGGGTTTTTCGGACAGAGAAATTCCATGGTCGATTCAAAAATTTCCTGGAGATGAATGTCGATTGCCCGTGTCGTGCGATGATAGTACACATTGGCATAGAGGTAGAGCCTGGCATGCAGGAACATTTGGAGTGCCGGTAGGCCCGACTGATGGATCGTCAGACCGTGAGAAGAAAAGAACGTATAATGAAGCAGACGTTCAATATCGACTGGCCCAATCGCTACGCCGCACATATAGGAATCTCTCAAGACATAATCACAATTGTCCGGGGTATAAATGCCGCCTAGGAGTGGTTGTAACGCGATGACCCATGGCGGCATGTCTTTGGTAGCTTGGTTGGGGTCTTTGAGAATGAGAAAGGCAATGTGTTCCGGGTCTAGGCGTTCTCCTTGCGCGAAAGAGCCTGATGGACTGCGCTGAATCTTCCGGATAATGGGTGCCAGGTGGTCTCGAATGATGTGCTGTCCCAACAGTTCGTGGGTCAGGTGATATTTATGGAGAAAGTGATGGTCGAAAAAATGACAAAAGGGGCCATGCCCGATGTCGTGAAGCAGTCCTGTGATTCGAGTCAATTCCTCAAGATATTGAAAAGAGGGAAGATCGGGAATGATTTGACGAAGGGAGGGGTATAGTTGTGCCATAAAGCGACCTGCTAAATGCATTGTCCCTAAAGAATGCTGAAATCGGCTATGTTCCGCACTTGGGTATACCCAATGCGCGCTTTGGAGTTGAAGAATGTAGCGAAGGCGTTGCACCCATGGGGAGTCGATCAGATCTTTTTCTGTTTGTTCGAGGGTCGCAGTGTGGGTGTAGGGGACGGTAAATGAAATATAGCCATGGATGGGATCTGCCAGAAGGGCGACCCCATCAAAGGGAGAAGAAAACGGTTTAGTAGATGGCATTCGTGTTGGGTCTACAGTATCTTGGAAACTTCATGTGTGTGTTTCTGAGGATTTCTGAGGTGGTAAGTTACGGTATCGGGTAATGGTCCACCGCATACAGGGATAGGCGAGGGTCGAGCCTAGTATAGCTAGAGCACAGGCCCCAACGAGAAATGGAATAAGATACGGCGTCAGCATGTCAAATAGATTGTCCATTGTGAGCTGATGCCATTCGATACTTGGGGCGGATGGCTCGCCTAACAAAAACAGTCCGGTATACAGGCTAGCGGCCAAGATCGGTATAAGGGTCCATGGGTTGTTAATGAGCGATCCGAGCAAGAGAGCCAAATAATTTAACCGAAAGAGCCAGGCGCAGAGCACGGCACTGGCGGTATGGAATAAATAGTGAGGAGCAAAGGCAATAAAGACTCCAATGGCGAAGGCTAAGGCCGTTCGGTGGGGCGTTTCTTGAAGATGGAGAACCTGTGTTAGCCGTTGGCGTAAGGTCTCCATGTTTACCATGAAGGCCTCTTTTTTTCTGAATTATGGTGAGAAGTGTTCATAGCTTCGTTGAGGTAATACATGCCTAGTATGATCACTGTGTTCTATTCGGACACCGAACCGTTGGGGTTGAATCACCCCGATTTGCGTAATTGGTAATCGGCGCTTTTTAGCAACTTTTTCAAGTTCATGTTGCCATTTGGGGGGAATGGTGAACAGTAATTCGTAGTCTTCCCCTCCATGAAGGCTCCAGTGTAATGGAGTCGCCCGAATTCGTTTGGCGTAATGTTGCATCTGTTGAGACATGGGAATCTGCTCGCTGTAAATAAGGGCTCCGACTTGGCTATGTCGACAGAGATGCTTGAGATCGCCGGACAATCCATCTGAAAGGTCAATCGCGGCAGATGCATAGGGTTGAGATGCCAGAAGCTCTCCAAGGACCACGCGGGCTGTTGGCTGCAAATGGCGTTGCACTAAATATTTCATCGGTTTCGAACGTATGGCAGATTTCGGGGGACGTTTGAACTGGTTGAGGTAAGCGAGCCCTGCGGTCGAGTCTCCGAGTGTGCCGCTGACGTAGATGAGATCGCCATTCTTGGCTCCGTGCCGCGTCAGAAAATGCCCTGGAGCTACCTGACCCATTATCGTGATGGCGATAAATAACGATGTAGGGGAAGAAGAAGTATCTCCTCCAAGCAATTGCACCTTAAAGGGTTTACAAGGAACAGCCAATCCTCGATAGAATTCAGGCCAATCTTCTTCGATAAAAGAAGGAGGCAAGGCGATGGCGACGAAAATTGCTGTCGGTATGGCGCCCATGGCCGCGATATCACTGAGATTTGCAGCGGCTGCTTTATACCCAATGTCGTACATGGTGGCCGTTTTTCTGCTGAAGTGAATGTCCTCAACAAGAAGGTCTGTGGATATGACGACTTGTTGTGATGTAGCTGAAGGCAACACGGCGGCATCATCCCCAATGCCAACTATCGGGTGAAGTCCCTGAGTGGAAAATCTACGAGGAAGAGATTGAAGAAGTTCAAATTCCCTAAGACGTGTTAGGCGCGCCTGGCGGCGGGTAGGGGACATAGGTCGTGATTCAGGAACCTTTTGCAAATTTTTGTCGCAGGGGAGTCCGCGCGATAGACGCAGCAACCTTTTTTGAAGGCCCTGAAGAAGTCTGAGAACGGATTGTTCTGGTTTTGACCTTTTGCCGAGATCTGGAACGAAGGGCGTTATTGAGGACGTCTGACATGGTATCCACCAAGATAAATTGTAGTCCTTTTAGAAGATGTTTCGGGATATCCTCCAAATCTTTCTTATTGCGTTTGGGCAGAATAATGGATTGAATGTGAGCCCGTTTGGCTGCGAGCACTTTTTCCTTTAGCCCGCCAATTGGGAGAATGCGACCGCGCAAGGTGATTTCTCCAGTCATGGCGATATCGCGTTTGACAGGCAGTTGAGTAAGGCAGGAAGCCAAGGCGGTAGCAATGGTGATACCAGCGGATGGGCCGTCTTTGGGGATGGCGCCAGCCGGTACATGAATGTGAATGTCCTGTTTGGAAAAGAGGCTTGGGTCAATTCTCAAGCGGGTGCCTTGGGATCGGATATAACTCAGAGCCGCATGTGCGGATTCCTTCATGACCTCTCCAAGATGACCTGTTAACGTCAACTGGCCTTTACCTTTTTTGATGGCCGAAGCTTCTACATACAACACATCACCGCCGGTTTCCGTCCAGGCGAGTCCGGTTGACACACCCACTTCATCTTTTTCCTGTTCCTGTTCCGGGAGAAATTTAGGGACCCCTAAGTACTGATGTAGATTTTTGGGTGACACGCGATATCGTTTAATTCTGCCTTCGGCGATATGCCTGGCAATTTTACGCATAATATTGGCCAGTTCTCGTTCCAGATTTCGCACTCCGGCTTCTTTCGTGTACTGGGAAATGACCTGTGCCAAACCTGGGTCCGTCAGTTGGAAATGTTGATCGGTGATGCCATGTTCTTCTAACTGACGCGGGATAAGATAGCGCTGCGCAATCCCAAGTTTTTCTTCCTCGGAGTAGCCAGGAATTTCAATGATTTCCATGCGGTCGCGTAAGGCGGAGAGAATGGGATCAGTGACATTGGCTGTGGTAATAAACATAATATCGCTCAAGTCCACTGGGACGCCAAGATAGTGATCCACGAAAGCATTGTTTTGTTCGGGGTCCAAGACTTCCAGTAACGCGGCAGAGGGATCACCTCGAAAGTCCATGCCAATCTTATCGACTTCATCCAGCATGAAAACGGGATTGATTGTGCCCGCTTGCTTCAGACCTTGAATAATTCGCCCAGGAAGTGCTCCAACGTACGTGCGGCGATGTCCACGAATTTCCGCTTCGTCTCGTGTGCCACCGAGACTCATTCGTACGAATTCCCGACCTAGGGCTCGGGCGATTGATTTCCCTAGTGAAGTTTTACCCACGCCGGGTGGACCGACAAAGCACAAGATCGGTCCTTTCATTTTGTCTTTGAGTTTTCGAACAGCGAGATATTCTAGAATTCGTTCCTTGACTCGTTCCAGATCATAATGATCTTCATGTAAGACCTTGGAGGCTTGACCAATATCAAGATTATCCGTTGATCGGCGACTCCATGGCACTTCCACAAGCCATTCCAGATAGGTGCGAATCGTTCCCGCTTCAGCTGAATCTTGGTGCATCTTCTCAAGACGTTTGAGTTGTTTTTCTGCTTCTTTCAGAACCTTTTCCGGCATGGTGGCTTCTTGGATACGATGGCGAAAATCTGCAACTTCCTCCGTGCGATCATCCAGCTCGCCTAATTCTTTTTGTATGGCTTTGAGTTGTTCGCGCAGAAAGTATTCGCGTTGTGTTTTATCCATCTCGCCCTTGGCTTCAGCCTGGATCTTCTGTTGCATCGACAACACCTCTTGCTCCTTACCCAGGATTTCATTCACCCGTCTGAGGCGGGCAAGGGGGTCTTCAATCTCTAACACTTCTTGGGTGGTATCGACGTTGAGTCCAAGATTGGAGGCGATGATGTCGGCGAGACGCCCCGGATCATTCAGATTTTCAATGACGGTAAGCACATCGGGCATAATGGCTTTGCCCAAACCCAGTAATTTCTCTAACCCTTCGCGAGCGGATCGCATAATGGCTTCATGTTCCAACGAAGAAATAGCCACTGGTTCTTCGGTGATTGTTTCGATTTGAACCGAGAAAAATGGACTCGATTGGGTGAAGTCTTGAATTCGGGCTTTGGTTAAGCCCTGCACTAAAATTTTGATGCGCTCATCAGGGAGTTTTAACATGCGCATGATGACTCCAACCGTTCCCATTTGGTGAAGATCCTCTGCTGCAGGTTGTTCGGTTGCTTGATTTTTCTGCGTGGTGAGAAATAGCAAACGGTTAGAGGAAAGGGCCGCTTCGATGGCTTTAATAGAAAGATCGCGTCCGACAAAAAGCGGAAGAACCATGTAGGGAAAAACGACGATGTCACGAACCGGGAGTAGCGGCAACTCTTCAGGTATCTGTGCAATGGAAGGGATTGGCAGATCGGACGTGTCTTCGGTCATGTAAGGTTAGCCCTGGAATTCATGGTTGTTCGTGCGAAACTACTAATGATAAGCCTTTTGCAAAATTGCGGAGAATCAGATGAAGTCATATTTCTTATTCGAAAGCGTGAGAATGGACGGTTTTCTTTAAGTGGGTGACTCAGGAACGTGATCGGAAATGCAGGTGCAACAAGAGACTTTGTTTATTAACTTTTTCGATACTAGGAGAAGGTGAAAAAAGTTGTCAAGGTTTTTGTGTGCTGATTCCCCTGGCCGTCACTAACACTTGATGGGTTTGGTACGAGTAGCTTTACAAGGTATCGGTTTCCTGAATATAATTCCTCAGTAATTTTTCATAAAAAATCACGACTTCTAGATTCGGACTCCTTCCCACGTCCATGTAACCGGTACGGTCAGACATTATAGGGGATCTTTGTAAATCGTTTCTCTTGTTGATCCTCAATTCCCTTCTGGACATTCTTCTTGCGCGTTCCCCAACCTTCTCAAATTCGATGTCGATTGCGAGCCTTCTCGGAGTTGGATGGTTCCATTTCGAGCCAATGGGGGTATAAGTCCTCTTGTCTACTTTTTTCCAGGATTCCCCAAGTTTTCATCTCTATCCTGATCGTGTTTTTTGCGTTTGAAAGTCTAGTAGGGGCGCAGGATGCAGAAAATCGAATTCACCGTATCGAGGTAAAAGGAAATCGTCATATTGAAAGTCAGGCGATTGTTGGCAAATTGTCCATTCAAGTAGGCGATACATTTTCCAAAGAACAGGTCCGTCAACAAATCCAGAAAATCTATGACATGGGGTTTTTTGACAACGTGGATTTATCGACCCAATTGGTGGAGAATGGGGTGGTCGTAACATTTCGCGTCAAAGAAAAAGCGTTTACCGTGGAAGTGGTCTATGACGGAAACGACGAATTATCTGATGATACCCTCGGGGAGAAAAATACCATCAGAAATCAGACATTTCTTGATCAGGAACAGGTGAAAGTGTCAGTTGAAAATTTCCGGAAATTATACCAGGAAAAAGGCTACTACCGTGCCCAAATCATTCCGATTGTCAATATGGTTGAGGAGGACAAAGCTCGCTTGACCTACTATATTGAAGAGGGGGAACAGGCCCACATTAAAACCATTGAATTTGAAGGGCGGAACGTCCTGAAAAGAAAACAATTGTTTACGTTTATGGCTAACCAAGAATGGTCCTGGCCTTGGTCTATTTTTTCCGATGCCGGTATTTTGCGACGAGAAGAAGTGCCGAATGATGTCGAACGGATCAAAGAAGTCTATATGAATAAAGGGTATTTAGATATCCAAGTAGGCATGCCTCGTATTGATTTGGATGAAACGAAGGAATGGTTTACGTTGGTTTTTCCCATTGTAGAGGGAGAGCCTTACATTGTGAGCCAGGTTCAGTATAAGGGGAATACAGTATTTTCTGAAGAGGAATTGCGAGAAGATCTCGCTATTCAACCTGGTGATGTCTTTCAGCGCACCAAGATCAGAGACGAAACTACCAGGTTGACTGACCTGTATGGTAGACGAGGCTATGCGTTTACCGAGGCAATACCATCGGTTGAGCCAGATCCTGTCACACGGTCCGCGCGCGTGGGGTTTTCCATCGATGAAGGAGAAATGGTGCGGATTCGGGATATTCGTATTACCGGTAATACCAAAACCCGCGATAACGTCATTCGTCGAGAATTGCGTGTCAATGAACGAGATATGATTGATTCTCCGGCGATAAAACGAAGTTTTCAGCGGCTCAATAACCTCAATTTTTTTGAAACGGTTGAAATTTTGCCTGATCAAGTCGCTCCTGGAGAAGTTGATTTGGATGTCAAAGTGAAAGAAAAACCGACCGGCTCATTTAGTATCGGTGGTGGGTTTAGTACTCTGGATCAGTTTTCGATTATTGCCAATATTACGGAGGGGAATTTTTTGGGCAAAGGATATTTAGCACGGATACGAGGGCAACTTGGAGGACGTCGGACAATAGGCACCATCACCTTTCGAAATCCAGCGATTTTTGATACGTTAACTTCGTTTCAGACTGACCTGTTCTCAACCCGCACGAATTTTCTAACCTATTTTGAAAAAAGAAAGGGAGTCAATCTGACTTTAGGCCGTGGGTTTTCCGAATTCCTGACGGGGACCGTTACCCTTGTGGGCGAACGTATCAACATTAGTGATGTTGATTCTAATGCTCCAGATATTATCGAAGATCAGAAAGGTTCTCAATCCACAACTGGATTCCGTGCCACCTTATTCCGGGACTCGCGGGATTTCAAATTAGACCCCAGGCAGGGCTCTCGAGTCGGCGTTCGCTCGAGTCTTGGGACAGATCTACTTGGGGGGTCAAATAATTTTTATAGTATGTCATTCGATGTCTTGCACTATACGCCACTACCATTTTGGGATTTTCGTCATGCCATTCGAGGCCGGGTGGGATACGGAGACGGATTCGGTGGAGAGGATCTTCCTATTCCTGAGTTTTTTTTCGTGGGTGGTATCCGTACAGTGCGGGGATTTAAATTTGGACGTGCCGGACCAGTGACATCTGGCAACAATCCTGAAGGGGGCAATAAACAATTGATCTTGAATAACGATTTGATCTTTCCAGTGTTGCCTGATGCGAAATTGAATGGCGTATTATTTTTTGACTACGGAAAGGGTTTTGCTAAAGGAGAGAGCTTAGATTTTAATCTTCGAAAGGCGGCTGGATTTGAGGTCCGATGGTTTTCACCGTTTGGACCTCTTCGCGCGGCATATGGGATTAATCTGAGTCCTCGGTCAGGTGAGAAAAAAGGGGTGTTTGAATTTTCCGTTGGGTCAGTTTTTTAGACAGAATTGAACAATTAAGAAATGAGGGGGCATGCGACGCAAAAGTCTGCGATATCGACCTATTCACCTTTTTTTTAGACAAGGAGGTGGTTGCCTATTCATCCTGGTTTTTCTCAGTTTGGTCTGTTGGAGTTGTGCTCCTACGAATGGAGGGTTCTCTTCAGACCTTGTGATAGGCGTTGTGGATCCACAACGAATTTTACAAGAGACGGTCAAGGGGCAGCAGCTCACTGACAAACTCAACGCGTTTATGAAAGACCGGCAGGCTCTTGTAGAATTGGAACAAAAAGAGCTACGCAATCTGGAAGATGCATTGCGGGCCCAAATGACGATTCTCAGCCAATCCGCCCGGGCATTGAAGGAAGACCAATTTCGTAAGAAAATGGCGGCGTATCAACAGAAAGTCGCCGATTTGAATCGTGAAGTCCAGGAAAGACAGAGAGAGCTGCAAAACGAATTTCGTCGTGAAGTGGAAGAGGTTGTTACTCAGATTGCGAGTGATCGAAATTTAGGGCTCGTACTTGAACATGGAACTAATTCCGGCACCTTGTTTTATCAAGAAAGCTGGGATATTTCGACGGATGTCATTCAAGTTTTGAATGGGATGAGTGATGATTCGGAAGTCCCATGAGGCCTTTCAGATTTTCCGTAATATCGTTTTGTAGCTGTGAATCTGTGGAATAAGGGGGAAACGGTATGGTTCACCAGGAATTAGATATCCTCAGTATCCAAACGCTACTTCCGCACCGGTATCCTTTCTTGTTGGTTGATCGGATTCTTGAGATTGAGGAAGCGAAACGTATTGTGGGAATCAAAAATGTCACAGCGAATGAACAATTTTTTCAGGGCCATTTCCCTGGACAACCGATTATGCCTGGCGTGTTGCTCTTAGAAGTCATGGCCCAAGTTGGAGGTGTCTTAGCCAGGAAAACGGCTACAGGGAAAGGCCGTCCTACCGTCTTTCTCACCGGCATTGAAAAAGCGAAATTTCGTCGTCCCGTTGTTCCGGGGGATCAATTGCATGTGATAGTGGAAGTGGTGCGGAGAAAAGGCCCGTTCTGGAAAATGGCTGGCCATATATCGGTTGATTCATCCTTAGTGTGTGAGGCGGAAATGACCGCGATGGTGAAGGATGAAGATGAGTCAGAAAGTGGTAGGAGATAAACTCCTTTTTGCGAGTGCTAATGAACTTGATTTTGGCATTCTTACCCATGCATGAAACGAGATTGTTATGAAAATTCATCCTACTGCGATTGTGCATCCGAAAGCGAATGTTGGAGAAGATGTGTGCATAGGCGCCTATTGTGTGATTGGTGAACATGTCAGGATAGGAGATCAAACCGAGTTGTTGCCTCATGTCTGTATTGAAGGACATACGGAAATTGGTCGGTGTTGCCGGATTTCCCCCTTTGTGTCTATTGGCACTCCACCGCAGCATTTGCAATACAAGGATGAACCTACAAAAGTTTGTATTGGGGATCATAATATTATTCGAGAAAATGTGACGATTAACCGCGGAACGGTGTTTGGGAGCGGGATCACCAGGATTGGGCATCATAATTTCCTGATGGCCTATACCCATGTTGCGCATGATTGCGAATTGGGCAATCATATTGTGATGGCGAATGCCGCCAATCTAGCCGGCCATGTTTCCGTAGGGAACTCGGTTGTGATTGGGGGATTAGTGGGTGTCCATCAATATGTCAGGATCGGTGAATATGCCATGGTTGGAGGATGTTCCGCGTTGGGACGAGATGTGCCGCCATTTCTTCGAGTTGCAGGAGGGTATCGGGCACAGATGTTCGGGCTGAATACGATTGCATTACGGCGACACGGATTTTCGGCTGTGCGAATGGCGACCTTGAAAGCCGCCTTTGAGCTATTATTTCGGCAAGGGCATCGTCTCCAAGAAGCGATTAAGTTGGCAAGAAATGAATATGGGGAGAGTACTGATGTGTTGACGTTGCTGACCTTTCTTGAAAGTACCAGTCGAGGAATTTGCCAAGTGTCTAATCGAGAATTAGATGATGATGAAGAATAAGTCTGTGGCTGATAATGTGAGAACATCCTGTGAACCTGTCTGACGATGGTAAACGAATTGGATTGATTGCGGGGGATGGGCGTTTTCCCATCATTTTTGCCGAAAATGTTCGTCGATTAGGATATACCGTCTCGGCCATTGCCCATGTGGGTACCACCCTTCCTGAACTCGAATCCCACGTCGAGCATATTCATTGGCTTAAGATTGGACAATTTAGTAAAGCGTTGGCTGCGTTGAAACATGATGGCGTTCGCCAAGCGGTCATGTTAGGTGGAATTAAAAAGACCAATGTGTTTTCCGCCCTTCGCCCGGACCTCCGAGCCTTAGCTATTTTTAGTCGCTTGAAACACTGGAAAGATGATGCCATTCTTCGCGCGGTGGCAGGAGAATTGGAACGGGAAGGGATTGTGATTCGAGAGTCGACGTTCGGACTACAGGGGATTTTAGCGGAAGAGGGGTTTTTGACGTCTAAGAAGCCCGGGAAAAAAGAGGAGGAAGACATTCAGTTTGGGTGGGAGACATTAGAAACCTTGGGTTCGTTGGATATCGGGCAATGTGTCGTTGTCAAAAATCAAGTGATTGTATCGGTTGAGGCGGTCGAGGGGACGGATGAGACCATTACTCGAGGCGGTAGGCTTGCAGGCAAGGGCGGAGTCGTGGTCAAGCGTACAAAACCCCATCAAGATTTGCGGTTTGATTTGCCGGCTATTGGTCCTCAAACAATTCAAACTATGGCCGCTGTCCAAGCATCTGTATTGGCTATCGAAGCGGGGCGGACTGTCATTCTCGACCGTGATGATGTCTTCTTTCGAGCAAATGAAGCTGGTATAAGCATTGTCGGGAGAACTACTTGAGGCTCAGCCTCAGTTCAAGCGTGTGTTTCTGATTTCCCTAAGTCACGTCAGATAGCCTCTTTGCCAACGATCTTCTTGGCCTGAAGGCCCATGATTTTTTCCTGATCCTCAATGAACATTACGTTATGACACAGTCTCTACGAGTTGGAGTGATTGGTGTCGGCCATTTAGGACGACACCATGCTCGTATTTATCAGGAATTGCCTATGGTGTCTTTGGTAGGGGTTGTGGATATTAATAGCTCAAGAGGAACGACGATTGGTCAGGAATTTGGGGTTCCCAACTTTGAGAACCTTTCGGATTTGCTTCCCTTAGTGGATGCGGTCAGTGTGGCGGTCCCGACATCTGCTCATTATTCTGTGGTGACAGCCTGTTTAACGCACGACTGTCATGTGTTAGTGGAAAAACCCATCACAAGCCATGTGTGGGAGGGTGAGAAATTAATTGAATTGGCTCGGTCCAAGAGGAAAATTCTTCATGTAGGTCATGTTGAACGATTTAATCCCATTATTGAATGTGTCCGTCCTCTAATTCAAACCCCTGGATTTATTGAATGTCACCGGTTGAGTCCTTTTCAACCCAGGGGGACGGATGTGGATGTTGTCCGAGATCTCATGATTCATGACATCGATCTGTTGTTATCATTGGGGCTTGGCCCTATCAAACAGGTGGAAGCAAGGGGATTGCCCGTATTCACGGCGTACCCGGATATTGCGAACGTGCGCATTCTTTTTGAATCGGGATGTCTTGCTAATTTGACTGCGAGTCGGATCTCTACCGGGCGTCTCAGGAAAGTTCGTCTGTATCAACGGGATCGCTATATTTCTGTTGATTTTGGTGTAAAGGAAGCCGTGATTCACACACGAAAAAACGTTGATGGCGACGTGATTGATGTTGAGTGTCAATACCTTAAGAGAGAAGAAGGGGATTCCCTGACGCGTGAATTGGATTGTTTTATTCAAATAATTTTGGGTTCCAATCTTCATCAGGGTGTCTCAGGAGAAGAAGGTGTCGAAGCTCTGCGCGTGGCTACTCAAGTTGTCTTCCTTATTCAACAGCATACGGATTCCCTGTCTTCCTAATAGCTCGTTTCTTTGTTCCAATGAATGGTAGGCAGCCATATTCTTCATGCCAAAAATTTTGCTAGTCACAGGGGAAGCATCAGGTGACATGCATGGAGCCAAGTTAGGCTTGGCTCTTCGAAAGCTCCATCCCGGTATTGAATTGGTAGGAGTGGGAGGACAGAAGATGTTGGAAGCTGGGATTTCTCTTCTTCCTGATGTGGACCGGGTTGATGTGATGGGGGTGCCAGGTATTCAACAAGTGCTGAAAGGGTGGAAAACACTTCGGACGTTGTCTGCATATGTTCGCCGCGAGCGATTAGATGCCATTATTCTCATTGACAGTCCTGGCTTGAATCTTCGCTTAGCCAAAGCTGTTGCTAAAACTTCGCAGACCATCATCTATTATATTGCACCGCAGGTGTGGGCATGGGGGAGCCGTCGTTTGCACCTCATGCGAAAAGTCGTGAAGCATGTACTCGCAATTCTTCCATTCGAAGAGGACTTTTTTCGAAATGCGGGGCTTTCTTGCCATTATGTTGGGCACCCACTCTTAGATGATCTGGCCTCTTCATATGATAAAATTCAGGAGCGACTCAAATTAAATCTCAACTCGGATGGGTTGGTGATTGGTCTCCTTCCCGGGAGTCGTGAACGGGAAGTACAGGATGTTCTCCCGACCTTATTGAAAGCTGTTCAACAGATTCGGAATCGACACCCGACTCTTCAGGCGGTTCTTGCCCAGGCTGATTCTGTCTCTGACTCAATGATCAACCGTGTTCTGGGAAAATCTCATATTGTGCAAGTCATAAAGGGGCAATCAAATGCTGTGATTGCCGCATCGGATATGCTGCTTATTGCATCGGGAACAGCCACTCTTCAAGCCGCATTGATCGGGACACCAATGGTCATTGTCTACCGGACCTCTCCTCTCACCTATCAAATTGGGAAATGTCTGGTTACAATTCCATATATTGGGCTCGTGAATATTTTGGCCGGTGAAGAAGTGGTTCCCGAGCTTCTCCAAAATCGGATGACATCCGATAATATTGCTCAAGAAGCCTTGTCAATTTTAGGGGATTCGACCCGACAACGCGTGATGAAAAAGAGCTTTCAAATTCTTCGAAAAAATTTAGGAAGCTCCGGAGCTTCAAAACGTGCGGCAGAAATAATTATGTCCGAGATTCGCGCATGAATATCTTTTGGCGACTTGTCTCCTATCTTAGGGAATATAAGACCAGGCTGATCTTGGCGCTGATGTGTTCAGCCTTTGTGGCTGGTCTGACTGGTTTTTACCCCTGGGTAGTTGGCCCCTTGTTGGATGAAATTTTTATCGATAAAAATGAGGATTTATTGGCGATTCTTCCATTTGCTATCTTAGGGGTGGCCATTTTGAAAGGATTATTTACCTATGGCCAAGCGTATCTGATGAATTTTGTGGGGCATTGGTTGGTGGCGGATATTCGCCAACAATTATTCGTACATATCGTACGTCTCCCCATTCGATTCCATGATGCCAATTCCTCAGGCAGATTAGTCGCTCGAGTGATTAGCGATGTGAATGAAATGGCGAATGCTATTCCAAGTGTTCTTAAAGATGTGTTTCAACAAGGGCTCACCTTTGTTGTACTCTTGGGATTGGTGTTTTATTTAAACTGGAAAATGGCTATGACAGTGTTTGTAGTCTTGCCAGTTTCTGCTTGGGTCCTGGTGTGGGCTGGACGGCGCATTCGAAAATTTTCTGAACGGGGGCAAGATTCTGTTGGAAGCATGGCGGCAGTCCTCAAAGAAGCGTTTACTGGAATAAAAATTGTGAAAGCGTATAGTCAAGAAGACAAGGAGGCCGCGCGGTTTTTTTGTACGAATAAGGCTCTTCGATCTGCAAGAATCAAATCATCTCGAGTGACCGCCCTGTCTTCACCTTTACTCGAAGTCATTGGAGTCGGTGGGATGGCCTTTATCATTTGGTATGGCGGGGGATTAGTGATTCAAGGTGGCGAAAACGGCATGCAACCGGGAGAATTTGTCTCTTTTATGGCGGCCTTGTTTATGTCCTATGGGCCAATACGGAAAATGGCTAGTGTCAATGCTGCCTTGCAACGAGCTATGGCCAGTTCGCAACGAGTTTTTGAGGTCTTGGATCTCGATAGTGAGGTATCAAAGGATGAGGGTAAACAATTGCTCCCTCCTATCAAACGCCAATTGGAATTTTCCAATGTAAGTTTTACATACGAGGGTGCGGAAGAATTTTCTTTGGATGGAATCAATCTTACGGTCCGAGTCGGTGAGGTTGTGGCCTTGGTTGGTGCTAGTGGGAGTGGCAAGACCACCTTAGTGAGCCTTGTGCCACGATTTTATCGTCCATCCCAAGGCACAGTCATGATTGATGGTCAGGACATTCGATTAACTGATCGATATTCTTTACGTCGGCAAATTGGGATTGTTTCACAAGAAACGGTGTTGTTTGATGACCTGATCAGGCATAACATTGCATATGGGCGACCTAATGCGACAGATGAACAAATCATTGAGGCGGCTCGTGCGGCCTATGCCTGGGAATTCATCGAGCGGCTGCCGCAGGGGCTTGATACGTTCGTTGGCGAAAATGGATTGAAATTGTCTGGTGGACAACGTCAGCGGTTGGCGATTGCCCGTGCCATTCTACGAGATCCTCCTATTCTTATTCTGGATGAAGCGACTTCGTCGCTGGACTCCGAATCAGAGAAATTGGTGCAGCAAGCTTTGGCAAATTTGATGAAGGCTCGAACAACCTTGGTTATTGCACATCGGCTTTCAACTGTTCAGCATGCCGATCGAATTGTGGTGATGAATCGAGGGCGTATTGAGGAAATTGGGACGCATGCTGAATTGCTGCAACGAGGTGGATCGTATACGCGCTTATATCAAACACAATTCCAGCTCACCCAACTCGAACCTCTTTCCACAACTAAACTTTGCTAGGCAAAAGTATGTTGATGAATTGGCTCAGGCTTTCAGTGCTTCCGTTTATTGCGGCATGGGGAATTCGTTTATTGGGGAAAACGATGTGCTTGTTTACGATTGGCGGGGAAACGGTTGATGCCCGGTTTCGTGAGGGAAAGCCGATCATTATTGCTTTTTGGCATGGACGACAATTGATGATGCCGTTGGCGTATCGTGGGCAATCGGCCTCTATCTTGATTAGCCATCATCGTGACGGGGAAATCATTGCCCGGATTATGAAGTATTTTGGATTTAGTTCTATTCGAGGGTCCAGTACTCGTGGAGGGTTTCAGGCTGTTCGACAATTGCTGAAAGTCGCCCGTCAGGGGCAAGATTTGATCGTGACGCCTGATGGCCCTCGTGGACCGGTTTGTCAGGTTCAGGCCGGGGTGATCTATTTGGCGAAAGTGACTGGGTTTCCTATTATACCGCTGACGTTTGCCTGCTCAAAAAAAAAGTCTTTTCAAGCTGGGATGGGTTTCAGATTCCTTACCCTGGAGGGAAAGGGCTCTATGTTTGGGGTGAGCCATTATGGATGAAATCCGATCGATCCATGAAGGAGATATCTGTAGCGGTTATGGAATTAGAGCGCATCTTGAATGATCTCACTGCACAAGCCGACTTAGCCATATGTAGCGATGATCCTGTCCAGCAGTTTCTGCGTAACCGGCAAAATGGACTTGAGGGGTGATCATTGCATGTTGTACGTGATATATAACCTTGTCCTGTTGTTAGCCTTCCCTGTTATTATCGTGTTGCTTCTAACCAAAAAACGCTGTCAGCGAGGGGTGTTACCACGTCTGGGAGCTGTTCCTGAACAATTGCAAATGCTTCACCCCCCAGTTATTTGGATTCATGCGGTATCATTGGGAGAAGTGTCGGCCATCGTCCCCATGCTTCGTCAAATGAAGGAGCGGTATCCTCATTGTTCGTTGGTAGTATCAACGGTGACGGAAACTGGACGTGAAAAAGTCATGACGCAATTGGAAGGGATTGCCTCTCATTGTTATGTCCCAATAGACATCTGGTGGGCGGTTGAACGATATGTTCGGACGTTGCGGCCTCAGCTATTCATTTTGGTTGAGTCGGAATTCTGGCCAAACTTACTGAAAAGTCTTCAACGACATCATGTCCCGATCTGTTTAGTAAATGGGCGTGTGTCCTCACGGTCATTTTCACGGTATGTTTGGGTAAAACGCTTCATGGCGCAAGTGTTGTCTTGCCTGGACATGGCCCTCATGCAATCAGGGGTGGATGCAGAACGGATGAGGACATTGGGAGCAAGCAGTCAAGCGGTGCATGTGACTGGGAATATGAAGTTTGATCAGACCATTGAAAAAGCCGAACCGCACTATTCCAATGAGGCTTTGCGTCGGACATTAGGGTTGAACTTAGAGGAGGTGGTGCTGGTTGCTGGAAGTACTCATCCAAAGGAAGAAGAATGTCTCCTGAGGGCGTATCGAGATCTGGTGCAATCTCATCCGGGGATCGTATTAATCATTGCCCCACGTCATGTGGAACGAGCATCGGCACTAGAAGCGGTGATCCAACAACAGGGATTAACATGCGTTCGTCGATCACACATGCCTAGCACGGTGGCTAAAAAAAATGGACCACGGGTCATTCTTTTAGACTCCAGAGGAGAATTGCCCTTCGTCTATCGGGTTGGTTGTTTGGGGTTTGTGGGTGGAACGCTGGTGCCAATTGGGGGCCATAATCTGTTGGAACCTGCGCAATGGGCTAAGCCTGTTATATTTGGTCCCTACATTGATCATTGTCGTGATATTGCGCAACTCCTTTTAAAAGAAGGCGGAGCAATTCAAATTCACAATCAAGACGATCTCTTGTCTCATATTATTCACTTGCTCAATCATCCTATAGAGTCTGAGCAAATGGGCCGACGGGCTTTAGCCGTTGTTCAGCAACATCGTGGCGTGACGGCAAGAAATCTTCAATTGATTGATCAGTTGTTGGGTGTACAGCAATCTCCGTCTGCCTCTCATGTCATGAATCGCTCCTTTCAAGTCGAATCAAAAGGATTCAGTACGGAAGGCTCACATTCGTGACCATCTATTCATAGAGTAGTGGAGGTCGTCTTGCCCATGATTCATCATTTTCTTTGTCGGTGAAGACACATTCCTCTTTTCGTCTTTCTTTCCTTTTGCAACTCTGGGGTTGGTTGTCGCGATATGGCTCATGGGCCCTGCGGAGATGTGCCCTCCCTTATGCCCTTATTGCCAGATTGAAAAGAACGTGCTACCAGCGGGGCTGGAGACATCAATATCGCTTGCCTCACCCGGTTGTGAGCGTGGGGAATCTCACCATTGGTGGAACAGGTAAGACCCCTTTCGTAATATGGTTAGCCAGGAAAATTCATGCACAAGGAAGACGTGTAGCAATTTTAAGTCGAGGATATGGTCGGCAGAATGCATTGCAGAACATTATCGTGTCCGACGGAGAAAGCTTAAAAACTGATTGGCAATTGGCAGGAGATGAACCGGTTTTAATTGCTCAGCAATGTCCCTGGGCGATTGTGGCGGTGGGGAAGGATCGGTATCGATTAGGTATGTGGGTGCTGGAACAATTTTCCTGCGATTGTTTTATTCTTGATGATGGTTATCAGCATTTGTCATTGTATCGAGATGTGGATCTGCTCTTATTCGATGCCACGGATCTAAAAGGGCTTACGGCGGTCTTGCCTGCTGGACGGTTGCGTGAACCTCTGGATGCGGCTCAATGGGCCGATGGGTTTGTCCTGACACGCTCGGAATGTGTGGTATCTGTTCAACCACTCCAAGAGCGAATAGAGGAAGTTCTTGGGAAAAGTATTACTCCCATTGTCATGAAGTCTGTACCTCAATCCTTGACGCATCTATCGAGTGGTACGGTGAAGGAATTACAATATTTTAATAATAAAACGCTTCTGGTGTTTAGTGGTATTGGCAATCCGGATGCTTTGTGTACCAGTCTGGTGGCCTCTGGATTTGACGTTCGGGAAGAGATGAGGTTTCCCGATCATTATAGCTATGATGAGCATGATGTAGAAGCTGTTCGCAGAAAGCTGCAGCATTCGGGCATTGATATGGCTGTGACGACAGAAAAAGACCAACGAAAATTACGGACGTGGTGTAAAGTCGATGATCCTATTTGGGTTGTCAATATGGAATTCGAGCTTATAAGGGGAGAACAATCGTTGCGAGGTCTTTTGGGTAGTCATGGACTCTTATGAATGAGATCAGCGTTGTTAGCATGATTGTTTTTGATTGGTGTTTGTGAAATGAAAGAAACTCATCCCGGCAATATTCTCGTTCGAGCCCCCAATTGGATCGGCGATGCGGTCATGGGCACACCAGCATTAATGGATCTGCGAAAAGCCTATCCATCCGCAAATATTACGTTGTGGGCTAGACCAGCTGTCGCGGAACTCCTAAAAGGACATCCCAGCATTAATGAGATTCTGGTCTACGATTATCGGGGCAAGCATGGTGGGATGTTCGGCAAGGCCGCTTTGATTCAAACTTTGAGAAAAGGAAACTTTGAATTGGCTATTCTTTTTCAAAATGCCTTTGAAGCTGCGATTCTGACCTTGCTTGCAGGTATTGCTGAACGTGTGGGTTATGCAACCGATGGGCGCAAATGGTTATTATCCAAGTCTATTGAGGCTCCGATAAAGAAAGGGGCCGTTCATCTAGTCCAATATTATCAAGGCCTAATTTGTGATATAACCGGGATACAGACTGATCGTATACCAAACCTAGTCGTTGAAAAGGAAGACCAAGAACGGATCGATCAGCGGTTTCCTGAACTTGTGATGACTGACGGAGATTATTTAATAGGTGTCAATCCCGGGTCCATCTACGGTACTGCCAAACGGTGGTTACCTGAGCGATTTGCCGAAGCTGCAGATCGTTTGGTCAAGAAATTCCAAGAAGATCTCTTGCCCGGAAAAAAAATCCGCAGTGTACTGGTTGGGAGTCAAGGAGAAGAAAGCTTGGGGCAATACATCGCTGAATGTATGAAAGAACGCCCAATCGTTCTTTCAGGAAAGACGACGCTTCGAGATCTTATGGGAATTATTAAGCGATGTTCGATTTTTCTGACCAATGACACAGGACCGATGCACATTGCCAATGCCTTTAATGTTCCCTTGGCGGCTGTTTTTGGTCCGACTGATCCGGACGACACCGCTCCCTATAACAATCGGCAGGCGTTGGTCAGAACCTCTGTAAACTGCGCGCCATGTTTTTTACGACATTGCCCCATTGATCATCGCTGTATGACTGGTGTGTCGGTGCAACAGGTTTATCAGGTGGCTCTTACTCAGTATGAAGCGACCCTGGCGTTACGGGAACAGGTGGGCCTGAATTGAGTGTGACAGTTGGGTGAAAAATATGGGAGCACAGGTACAAAGAACGACCGTCTTTCTTGATCGTGATGGGACGCTGAATCATGATTCCGGGTATATTACGTCACCGGAGGCTTTGATTTTATTTCCTGGCGTGGTGGAGTCTATCGCGCGATTAAATCGATCGGGCAGTCGCCTGTTTCTTGTGACCAATCAGTCGGCAATCGCTCGTGGATTGATGACTGTTGAGGATCTCCATTTGATACATCAAAAACTTCGTGAGGAATTAGAGGTAGGGGGAGGGTGGCTTGATGGGATATTGTTCTGTCCTCACCACCCTGAAGATACTTGTGATTGTCGAAAACCCAATCCCGATCTTATTCAGCAGGCAACCAGGGAACTGAATGTTGATGTTGCGCAAAGTTATTTTGTTGGAGATAAAAGTACGGATATGAAATTGGCTCACACGGTGGGTTCGATTGGTGTATTGGTCATGACAAGCCAATTCAGCCAAGAAGCTTTGGATTCCATGAAGCATCAGAACTATAACATAGGCTTTGTGGCTTCAAGTTTTCCTGAAGCGGTGGATTGGATTATTCAAGATGCGCGTGGGCGAAAATGGAATGAACCTGACAAATTGGTTAAAAAATAGCGGCAGTGAGGCCGATGTTTTGCTGTTTTCCCATCCCAATCCCATGTCAATTTCCAAGGTTTGCGAACGTCTTGTGTAGTCAATCTTGAATTTGATTCAAATGGCTTGCCATTCGAACGATTCTAACATGAACTTCCACCATAGATGTCTCTTGTAAGGTTTCATGCAGAGAAATAATCAAAGAATTTCCGCTGTTGTGATTGCTTATAATGATGAGCCCAACATGCGTGGCTGCTTAGAGAGTCTTTCATGGGTCGATGAGTTGATTGTCGTTGATTCTTTTAGTACCGATGCTACGACCTCGATTAGTCAAGAATATACTGATCACGTTTTTCAGCATGAGTTCCATGGTTTTGGACAGTTGAGAAATGAGGCCGTTGCTCATGCGACGTATGATTGGGTGTTCAGCTTAGACACGGATGAGCGGGCGACTAAGGAAATTCAGGATGAGATTCGGCAGAAAATGAATGACGGACCTGAGGCGGATGCCTACTTTGTTCCACGTCAAAACTACTTCTTGGGACGCAGAATCAAACATTGTGGATGGTATCCAGACTACCGGCAACCTCAATTTTTTCGAAAAGATCATATGAAATATAAAGAGGATCTTGTTCATGAAAGTTTTGAGCTGAATGGAACAATTGGGTATTTCACTGCACATGTTGATCAGGTTCCTTTCAGGAATATTGATCAATACTTACAGAAAATGGATCGATATTCTTCCCTAAGATCCAGAGTCATGAAGCAGAAAGGTCGAAACTTTCATGTTCATCAACTTGTGACTCACCCTGTATTTACATTCCTCAAGATGTATATTTTTCGGCAAGGGTTTCTTGATGGTATGCCTGGTCTCATTTTATCTGGGCTTTATGCTTACTATGT
>QIDY01000191.1 GCA_003228495.1 Nitrospirota bacterium | reverse complement strand
AAAAAGGCTATTGCGGGATTTAAGTTGCGTGAAGGCATTCCCATTGGCGTAAAAGTGACGTTGAGGGGAGCACTGATGCATGAGTTTATGGATCGTTTGGTGTCGGTGGCATTGCCACGCATCCGTGATTTTCGAGGTATCTCGCCAAAGGCTTTTGATGGTCGAGGTAATTACACGTTAGGCTTGAAAGAGCAGTTGACGTTTCCTGAAATTAAATATGATGATATTGCATCCATTCATGGGATGGATATTACCTTCGTGACGACAGCTATGCGGAATGACGAAGCCAAGGCTTTGTTAGCTCATTTGGGGATGCCCTTCCGCGCATCCTAAGGAGGGAAAGGAGCGTCAGTGGCAAGGTTAGCACTTAAGAATAAGGCGAAACGAGAACCTAAGTTTCCCTGCCGTCAATACAACCGCTGTCCACTTTGTGGGCGGGTGCGGGGATTTTTGCGACGGTTTCGGTTGTGTCGGATTTGTTTTCGTTTACTCAGTTTGCGTGGAGATATCCCAGGTGTGACAAAGTCGAGTTGGTAGTGTCAAGAAATATTCTTAGGTTTTTTGTGTGGCGAGATTATTAAAAAGAGGGCCTGAAGCATGTCGATGACTGACCCGATCGCGGATTTATTTGTGCGTCTTCAAAATGCTGGAAAGCGTGGCCACGATTTGGTGCAGATTCCTTCCTCGCGAGTGAAGGGAGAAATACTTCGAATTTTTAAAGACGAAGGGTTTATTCGAGGTTATCAGTCTATCAGTACGGATAGACATCCTATTCTAGAGGTAGCTTTGCGGTATTTCCCCGGCCGTCAAAAGAAATCATTTATTACTGGTATTAAACGAATCAGTAAGCCGGGTTGTCGTGTGTATGCCGGTAAGAATGATATGCCAAAGATCATGAGAGGGTTAGGTGTCGCAATTCTGACGACCGACCGGGGGTTGTTAACTGATGAGCAATGTCGCACGATGAAAGTTGGTGGCGAAATTTTATGTCACGTGTGGTAGGGCTCAAATACATAAACAAGCGTGTTCCATTGAAAGTGATAGGATAGCCATGTCGAGGATTGGACGAAAACCCATACCTATTCCGTCTGGCGTCGAGGTTAAGGTGAATGATGCGAAGGTGTTAGTGAAAGGCCCTTTGGGGCATTTGCAATGGTCGTTATTTCCTGGAATTCAAGCTCAGGTAGATAATGGGGTCGTATTGCTCACCCGTGAAGGGGATTCGGTGAAATTAAGGGCAATGCATGGATTAACCAGAGCGGAAATTTCTAACCAAATCATGGGAGTGAAAGAAGGATATCAGAAAAACCTCGAGATAATGGGAGTGGGATATCGGGCGCAAGTTCAAGGCGATGCGCTAAGTTTCACTGTTGGATATGCCCATCCGGTTTCTCTGAAGTTGCCACAAGGAGTAGAGGCTTCTGTTGATAAGCAAACGATGATCGCCCTCAAGGGTATAGATAAGCGTGTGGTTTCACAAGTTGCTGCACAGATTAGAGAGATGAAAATCCCTGATGTGTATAAGAATAAAGGGATTAAATATGTGGGTGAAGTCTTACGTAAAAAGGCCGGCAAGGCTGGGAAAAAATAAGGTGCACTCGTGAATATTGTAGAGAAACGTAAAAGACATAGTAAGCGAAGCCGAAGAGTTCGCCTTCGGATTGTCGGTTTGTCCTCTCGCCCAAGGTTAAGTGTCTTTCGAAGCAACGCTCATATCTATGCTCAAATCATTGATGATGTTGAGGGGCGAACCCTTGTATCCGCATCCTCCTGTGATCCGGGGTTAAAAGGCCGTATAAAGTCTGGTGGAAATGTCGAGGCGGCAAAAATAGTAGGGCAAATCATTGCCGAGCGGGCCAAGGCAATTCCTATTGAGTTGGTGGTGTTTGATCGTGGTGGAAGATTGTATCACGGTCGAGTGCAGGCCTTGGCTGACGCTGCGCGTTCAGCTGGGCTGAAATTCTAATGGTGCCTATTCCCAAAAATTTTGAAGAAGGGAAGGATTCAGGCCTGTGAAGGTTAATGTTGAAGAACTTAATTTAAAAGACAAGCCAGTGGCGATAAATCGCGTAGCCAAGGTGGTAAAAGGGGGTAAGCGGTTTTCATTTTCAGCGCTAGTTGTTGTTGGTGATGGTGAAGGGTGGGTAGGTGTCGGCAAAGGCAAGGCTGCTGAAGTCCCATCAGCCATTGCTAAAGCCGTGGAACATGCGAAAAAAAATCTCATCCGAATCCCTTTGAAATCAAACTCTATTCCTCATGAGGTTCATGGGCGTTTTGGAGGAGAACATATTTTATTGAAGCCTGCGAAGCAGGGCACGGGAATAATCGCCGGCGGGGCTGTTCGATTATTATTAGAAGTGGCAGGTGCCCAGAATGTTGTAGCGAAAACCCTAGGTCGGGGGAATCCTTTTAATGCTGTACGGGCTACGATTCAGGGGCTGCGACAGCTTCGAGATCCTCAGGAAGTGCGGGCAATGAGGCAAGCTCCTATCAGTTCGGATGAATAACGCTATTGTTGAAAAATTCGTGAGGTAAGCAAGATATTATGGTTACGCCATCTCTATCGGTCATTTTAAAGCGGAGCCCGATTGGGCACCCAAGAAAAATACGGCTTGTCCTAATGGGGTTAGGGTTGAGAAAAATTGGACAAACCGTAACACGGCCCGATACAGCGCAGGTTCGTGGACTAGTTAATAAGGTTAGACATCTCATTGAGGTTTCAGCTTTATGAAACTCCATGACCTACATCCATCCCCTGGCTCAAAAACAAAAAAGAAACGCCTTGGGCGTGGCCCTGGGTCTGGTTTTGGAAAAACGGCTGGAAAAGGTCATAAAGGTTTGCTGGCTCGTTCTGGTCGTGCCAATATGGCCGGGTTTGAAGGTGGGCAAATGCCCTTGGCCAGACGCTTACCCAAGCGAGGATTTACCAATACGTTTCGGATTGAATATACCGTGATTAATATTCAAACTCTGGCTGCTCTAGAAAATACCTCAAATTTCAGTCCTTCCGTTTTAAAAGACTTAGGCCTTTTGAAAGGGCGACATTCCCGAGTGAAAATTCTTGGTGAAGGTGATATTAGTCGTTCCATTGTGGTTGAAGCTCATAAGTTTAGTGAGTCCGCTAAACAGAAAATTGAGAATGCGGGTGGGCAAGCAAAGGTGATTGTCCGTGCTTGAACGGCTCATTACGAGCCTTCAAAATATTTTTAAAATTCCTGAGTTGCGTAGTCGAGTGTTGTTTACCTTGGCTATGCTCGCGGTCTTTAGGATTGGGGCTCATATTCCCACTCCTGGTATCAATAATGAGGAGCTATTTAAATTTCTTACGGAACGTGGAGGAGCCCTTATGGGGTTCCTGGACATCTTTTCCGGAGGGGCATTATCGAGGCTGACAATTTTTGCGTTGGGCATCATGCCCTACATCAGTGCCTCAATCATTTTGCAGCTTCTGACCGTTGTTGTTCCGCATCTATCGAAATTATCAAAGGAGGGTGAACGAGGCAGAAAGACGATTATTCAATATACCAGGTATGGAACAATCGGCATTGCCTTTATTCAAGGATTTGGTATTGCCCTTGGCCTCGAAGGAATGAATGACGGGGCTTTTGTGTTGGATCCTGGCTGGGCTTTTCGTTTCATGACCGTGATTACCTTGGTTGCAGGAACGGCCTTTCTTATGTGGCTGGGCGAACAAATCACGGAACGTGGAGTCGGAAATGGAATATCATTAATTATTTTTTCCGGAATCGTAGCTAGCCTCCCTGGCGCCATTGTCCAAACGTTTGAATTATACAATGTTGGGCAAATAAGTCTCCTTCTATTGCTCCTTCTTGGTGTGGTCATGCTGGCTGTCATGACGGCCATTGTCTTTTTGGAAAGTGGCCGGCGGAAAATAGCCGTTCAATATGCCAAGCGTGTGGTAGGACGTCGGGTCTATGGAGGACAGAATACTCATATTCCATTGAAAATTAATACGGCAGGGGTGATCCCGCCGATTTTTGCTTCGTCAATCATTGCCTTTCCGGCAACGATTACGAGTTTTATTCAAGTTCCTTGGGTTCAGTCATTTGGGGCCCAACTAGCACCAGGCTCTGTGCTATATACGATGATATATGTAGGGCTCATTATTTTCTTTTGCTTTTTTTATACGGCGGTTGTCTTGAACCCTGTGGACATGGCGGACAATATGAAGAAGTATGGCGGTTTTATTCCAGGGATTCGTCCAGGTCAAAAAACTGCGGACTTTATTTATAAAGTCTTAACGCGAATCACCTTTGCCGGAGCTATCTATCTTGCGATCGTCTGTGTTATCCCTGAATTGCTGATTTATAAGTTGGGTATGCCGTTTTACTTTGGCGGTACCTCGCTGTTGATTGTAATTGGAGTTGGCCTCGATACGGCTCAACAAATTGAGAATCATATGCTCATGCGAAATTATGATGGGTTTCTTGGGAAAACGCCATTAAAAGGAAGAAGCGGATAGCCGCATGAGAGTCATCTTTCTTGGCCCTCCCGGAGGGGGTAAGGGTACACAAGCCGACTTTATTGCCAAGAAATATGATATTCCTAAGTTGTCAACGGGGGATTTGCTTCGGGAGAGTGTGGCGAAAGAAACGTCACTGGGTAAAGAAGCGAAAGGGTACATGAATCGAGGAGAATTAGTGCCTGATGCGGTTGTGATTGGATTGGTCGAGGAAAAGCTGGCCTCTCCTGAGTGCCAAAAAGGATTTCTTCTTGACGGGTTTCCTCGCACTGTGACACAAGCTGATCAATTGTCGACTTTCTTGGAATCGACGGGAGAAGGCTTAGATCGTGTGGTCTATTTTTCCCTTTCAAAGAATGAAATTATTAGGCGAATCAGTGGGAGACGGAGCTGCCCGGAATGTAAGGCGGTCTATCATCTTGAATCCGTTCCACCAAAGCGGGAAGGGGTCTGTGATGTCTGCGGGAAGTCCCTCGTTCAACGAAATGATGATAAACCGGAAACGATTGAATCGCGTCTGAGTGTCTACCAAGAACAAACGGCTCCATTAATTGAGTATTACAAAACGAGAAATATTCTTAGTGAGTTGGACGGAGCGGGCTTGGTGTCTGCTGTGCAAGATCGGTTAGTGGCTCTTTTGGCTCAGCCAAGAGTAGAATGATAATTCTAAAAACTCCTGAAGAGCTTGAATTGATATCTCGAGCCAGTCAAATTGTCGCTGAATGTCAAAAGGTGTTGATTCGAGAACTCAAGCCAGGGATGACGACTCTGGAATTAGATGCGTTAACCGAAACCTGCATTCGTGATCTTGGGGGAATTCCGGCGTTCAAAGGTTATCGAAATTATCCCAAGAGCCTGTGTTCTTCGATCAATGAAGAAGTTGTTCATGGGATCCCGTCGCGACGAGTACTTAAGGATGGCGATATCATCGGATTGGATGTTGGAGCCATCGTAGAAGGATTTTATGGGGATGGTGCGGTTACCATTTCAGTGGGTGAAGTGCCACCGCCAATTCGTCAGTTGATCCAGGTTACGCGAGATGCCTTGTCGAAAGGGATCGAGCAAGCCGTTGTAGGAAAGCGATTGTCCGATATTTCTTCCGCTATTCAAGCGCATGTCGAACAGCATGGATTTTCTGTCGTTCGTGACTTTGTTGGGCATGGGATTGGTCGGCAGTTGCATGAAGAACCGCAGGTTCCTAATTATGGAAAGCCTGGACAAGGTCCTCGTTTGAAACCTGGAATGGCTCTCGCAATCGAACCGATGGTGAACATGGGAGGATCTGGGGTGAAGGTTTTGGATGATAAATGGACGGCTGTAACGCGGGATGGTTCGCTTTCTGCTCATTTTGAACATACAATCTCGATTGAGCCAACGGGACCTCCCAGGGTTCTTACGGCTTGTGTCTAGAGAGGGCACTTGGTACCTTCCTAATGGGAAAAGAAGATGTTATTGAGGTGCAAGGAGCAGTAACGGAAACTTTACCGAATGCCATGTTTCGAGTGAAGCTAGAGAATGGACATAAAATTTTAGCCCACATTTCAGGAAAAATGCGGATGCATTTTATTCGGATTTTGCCAGGTGATAAGGTAACGGTAGAATTGTCTCCTTATGATCTGACTCGTGGGCGGATTACTTATCGATTTAAATAGAGGTTGGTAGCATGAAAGTAAAATCATCAGTAAAGCCTATTTGTGTTAAGTGTAAAGTGATTCGCCGAAAAGGTGTCGTTCGTGTGCTGTGCGTTAACCCTCGTCATAAACAGCGTCAAGGCTAGTGAGTTGGTTGGATAAGAAGTAAAAAAGAAGCCTCTTTAACGAAGGAATAGAAGCGATGGCTCGAATTGCAGGCGTAGAACTTCCGGTTGGAAAGCGCGTTGATGTCGGCTTGACGTATATTTTTGGCATTGGCCCCGCTCGTGCTCGAAATATTTTACGAACGGCAGGAGTGGCATTCGACACGAGAATCAAAGATTTGCAAGAAGATGAAGTGGTTAAATTGCGGGAAACGATTGATCAGGACTATGCCGTCGAAGGTGATCTCCGAAAAGAAACCTCGATGAATGTGAAGCGATTAATGGATATTGGCACGTATCGGGGGCTTCGACACCGGAAAGGGCTTCCTGCTAGAGGGCAACGGACCAAAACAAATGCCAGGACACGAAAAGGTCGTCGAGGCGCAATCGGCGCCAAATCCAAACGTTAATCCTGGCGAAAGGACTGTTCATGAGTGTAAAGAAGGGGAAAAAGAAGGAACGAAAAGTCGTACAGGTTGGCATTGTTCATATAATGGCCTCTTTTAATAATACCATTGTGACGATTACCGATATGTCAGGTGGAACCGTATCTTGGGCCAGTGCCGGGAGTCAGGGATTTAAGGGATCAAGAAAAAGTACCCCTTTTGCGGCAACTCGTGCTGGGGAGGTTGCCGCCAAAAAAGCCATGGAATTTGGGCTTCGTCAAGTGGATGTGTACGTGAATGGGCCTGGTTCAGGACGAGAAGCAGCTGTTCGGGCGTTGCAATCTGTTGGCTTACGCGTCACCTTGATTCGGGATGTGACCCCAATTCCTCACAATGGATGTCGGCCTCCAAAGCGGCGGCGAGTGTAAAATGTCTAGTTTGGATGTATAAAGAAACATGACTGGTTTAGGATCTTGAGATAGGGGGGAGAACGGCTATGGCCAAATATACAGGGCCTGTCTGTCGACTGTGTCGACGTGAAGGTGTGAAACTATTTCTCAAAGGCACCAGGTGTATGTCCGAGAAGTGTGCAATCGAGCGTCGTAGTTATCCACCGGGGCAACATGGACAGTCTCGGAGAACTCGGGCGACCGAGTATGGTACTCAGTTGAGAGAAAAGCAAAAGCTTCGGCGTGTGTATGGTATGCAAGAACGCCAGTTTCTAAAAACTTATCATATGGCTGTTCGTCGAAAAGGGATTACGGGGGAACATTTGTTGAGCCTTTTAGAGCGCCGTCTTGATAACGTGGTGTATCGGCTTGGTTTTGCTGCTTCGCGTGGCCAGGCCAGGCAGTTAGTCAATCATGGCCATTTGTTGGTGAACGGGCGGAAAGTCACAATTCCGTCCATGACGATGAATGTGGGAGATTTAGTTGAAGTGAAAGAGAAAAGTCGACAGCTTGTTCCTGTCCAAGCGGCTCTTGAGGTGGCTGAGGGTCGTGGGGTACCGGACTGGTTAGATATGGAACGTAGTGTTTTGAAGGGGACGATACAAGCCCTTCCTACCAAAGAAGATATTGATGTTTTGGTTAATGAACAAGTTGTGGTGGAATTGTATTCACGGTAAATGGCCAGGAAGGTTCATGAGCCGCCAAAACGCTAAAGGGGTCATGGAGCAATTAATGATACGGTCTGGGATTAAGAAAGGGAGACGCGATCCTTATGATTAAAAGCATGAAGGATTTCCAACTGCCCACGAAGCTGGAAATGGAAAAAGATACGGCTTCCGCTACGTATGGCAAATTTATTGCTGAACCCTTTGAGCGAGGGTTTGGAACGACGATGGGTAATGCTCTACGTCGGGTGCTGCTCTCATCGCTTCAAGGAGCAGCGGTAACCTCAGTCAAGATTGAAGGCGTTTTTCATGAGTTTTCCACTATTCCTGGGGTAATCGAAGATGTCACCATCCTGATACTGAATATTAAGGGGGTACGGTTACGGTTATACTCAGAGAAGGCCAAGGCTATTCGCTTGAAAAAGAAGGGCCCTGGGGAAGTGAAAGCTGGTGACCTTGCTGTAGATTCGGAAGTCACTATTCTAAATCCCGATCTGCATATTGCCACATTGGATAAAGATGGGGTGCTCGATATTGAACTAATTGTAAAACCTGGTCGAGGCTATGTTCCAGCTGAACGAAACAAAGAAGAAGGTCTCCCTATTGGCGTCATCCCTGTCGATTCGGTTTTTTCTCCGATTAAGCGGGTGAATTTTACTGTCGAAAGTGCGCGTGTGGGACGAATAACTGACTATGATAAATTACTTCTTGATGTTTGGACGGATGGAAGTATTACTCCGCAAGAAGCGGTGACGGCGGCTGGAAGTATTTTGCGAGACCACTTGGATATTTGTCTGCCTTCAGGCGAGACAAGTGAACCGGTTCAAGAAGATAGTAGCGATGAGGCCAAGTCTCAAATTAATCAGCATTTGTTCCGGAGCGTGAATGAATTAGAGCTCTCGGTACGTGCGGCAAACTGTTTGAAAAACGCAAATATCAAAAGTATTGGTGAACTGGTCCAGCGCAGCGAAAATGAGATGCTGAAGACAAAGAATTTCGGAAAAAAATCTTTGAATGAAATTAAAGAGGTTTTAGCGGAAATGGGGTTGGAATTGGGGACCAAAGTGAGTGAAGTCACGGAATTTCATTCCTGAACTTTTTAAAAGGACGGTGTTGTTGTGCGTCATCGAAAACGAGGGAGACAATTAGGGCGAACTACGAAGCATCGGCTGGCACTATTTAGAAATTTGGCCACTTCTTTAATGGAGCATGAGCGAATTGAAACCACGGAGGCTAAGGCCAAGGAACTGCGTGGAATTACGGATAGACTGATTACTCTAGGCAAAGAAGACACACTCCACGCTCGACGTGGGGCCTTGCGTGTGTTACGAACCAAACAGGCAGTTTCCAAACTCTTTGATGATGTCGCCAAACGGTTTCCTGATCGTCATGGTGGCTATACACGAATTATCAAAACCAGACAGCGTCCAGGAGATGGAGCACCTTTAGTTGCTATTGAATTGGTCGAAACGTCTACAGGGTCTCAGGTAACCGGCACGACCAATATTTCTGAAGAACAGGAAAGTTAGAAATAGCATTCTCTTTACATGTTGTTGTTTCTGGTCTCTCTTCTCTCCGTAGACAATCCATGCCTGAATCGTTAGTCCTTTAACGATTCATTTTACTTGCCATAGGCCCTGTGCTATCATTTTTACTGGGTTTTTAGCGCTCTGGGCATTTCATTTCGTCAATATCTAGGCCCGATGAAAATCTATATAATCAGGAGTATCCTCACGATTACCATTATCGTGATGGCCTTGTTTATTGGGCATGAAGTGGTCAACTATATGCAAACAAAAAGTCAAGCAACAGCTACTGTCTCATTACAGGAACAGCAAGGTGCTGATGCTTGGATTCAAGGGTTTTCCTACCGTCAAACGCGATCAGGCTTAACAAAATGGGTGGTCACAGCAAAACAGGCTCGAGTCTTTGATGATGAGCATGTTGCAAAATTGCAGAACGTAAAGGTCCAATTATTCGATCAGACGTTTCAAAAAGAGCAAATGCTGATTACATCCCAAGAGGGTGTAATAAACACTTCCAGTAATGATTTTGAATTAATCAGTCACGATGAAAAAACGGTGATGACATTTGAGAATGGGGACCAAATGTTCACGGACAAACTGGCCTGGAAGGAAGAAGCTCGACAAATTCACACAGCCGATCCTGTGGTTATTCAAAGCGAGGGGCTGGTGATTACGGGGACGGGGCTGGTTGGTGATGTCGAGAAAAATGAATTTCGGTTGCTCAATAACGTTCGAGCGGAGGTGTCGTCGTCATAAGACATTTGTCGAGGGTCTACTGTTGTTGCTTGGTGGTGGTAGTGGGTACTGTCCTGTTTCCCGTTCTCGGACGGGGTGAGGGGCAGAAAACCACAACCGTGATTACATCCAAGACGATGACGGCAAGTAGCCAGAAAAATCAGGCTATTTTTCGTGAAAATGTGAAGATGGTTCAGGAAGAGCTGGTGGTGCATTCCGATATAATGATTATCTATTTCAAGGAAAAGAGCCCTCAGACCTCTTCTCCGGCTGGGCAGACCGCGTCACGAAAAACCGGAAAGGAAATCCAGTTTATCGAAGCAAAAGGGAATGTCAAAATTATAAGTGGCGAAAGCCGAGCGATATGCCAGCATGCCCTCTATGATATGCAAACAGAAAAGATCGTTCTTCGAGGATCTCCTGTTGTTTGGCAAGCAGGCACTCGGATTAGTGGGCTGAAAATGACGATGTTTTTAAAAGAAAACCGGAGTGTTGTAGAAGGAGATACTCGGGTGATCATTGAGGAGGCAGAGGAGAAGGAGTGATTGCTCTTCCAATAAACATTGATCAGTGGATGAGTGATCAGGATTGCCAGCCTCAAATTCCATACGCCCAGGTTGAGTCTAATACAGCCTATGATTGAAGGTCAGGCGCATGCTTCTCATAAAATTTCTGCCAAGAATCTCCACAAAAGTTTCAAGGGGCGAAATGTGGTCCGGGGAGTCAGTGTGGAATTGTTGGGGGGAGAAGTCGTGGGACTGCTCGGTCCGAATGGTGCGGGGAAGACCACAATTTTTGACATGGTTGTGGGGCTTTGTCAGCCAGATCAGGGAAGCATTTTCCTTAATCAGGAGGAAATTACCCACCTCCCGATGTATAAACGTGCGAGACGGGGAATTGGATATTTGCCACAAGAATCCTCAATCTTTCGAAGACTGTCGGTTGAGGACAATGTCCTGGCGGTCTTGGAAACTCTCAATCTATCAACGGTCCAAAGAAAGACTCGGTTAGATGAATTGCTTGAAGAACTCAACCTTTCTCGGCTTCGAACGCATGGCTCCTATACGTTGTCAGGGGGAGAACGGCGACGGTTGGAGATTACTCGAGCGTTAGCGACGAATCCAAAATTTCTTTTATTAGATGAACCCTTCGCAGGAATTGACCCTATTGCTGTGGGTGATATTCAAGATATTCTCACCAGCTTAAAACAGAAAGAAATTGGTATTCTTATCACCGATCACAATGTGCAAGATACCCTTTCCATTACCGACCGAGCCTATATAATAAGTGAAGGCACAATATTGGAGAGTGGTGCTCCAGAGGTGATCGTGAATAGCGCAAAAGCGCGAGCTGTGTACCTGGGTGAACGCTTTAAAATGTCCCAATAACGTGAAATAAATTTTCTCTTATGGAACTTCGCTTAGATCTTCGTCTCTCACAAAAGCTGGTGATGACCCCCCAGCTGCAACAAGCCATCAAATTATTGCAGTTGTCACGATTGGAGCTGCAACAAACCTTAGCGCAACATTTAGTTGAAAATCCGCTCTTGGAAGATCTGGCCCTTGAGTCCCAGGAAGAGGAAACCGTGAATGCTGAAGAGGGAGGGGAACAAGTTAAGGAGCGAGAGGTAGAAGCGGATGAATCAGGGGATTCTGAGGAAATCCAGCCAGCCATCAAGGAAAGTGAACCACTGACATCTGAAGAATGGGATAATATTTTAGGGAATGATTGGCGTCCGGCACAGCGTGATCAAATCGGGGGAGGCGATGACGATTTTCCTTCGTACGAGCAGACCTTAACCAAACCCCCCTCGCTCGAAGAACATTTAGAATGGCAGCTTCGGCTTTCTTCACTGGAAGGTGTGAATCGAGATATTGGGCGAATGATTATTGGGAATCTTGATGAAGATGGATATTTGCGTGTGCCTTTGTTGGAGCTACAAGAGGATGCTCAATGTTCACTGGAACATCTTGAGCAAGTACTTCGGCAGATTCAGACATTTGACCCTCCAGGAGTGGGAGCGAAAAATTTAGCGGAATGTTTACTGATTCAATTAGGGCATTTCCAACATGATGAGACGGCTATCACCCATCCTCTTTCTGACGCGGTATCCAAGAACCTTGTCTCCGCTATTATTAAGGATCATCTGACAGATCTACAGAAAAAGCGGTATCAAGTGGTGGCTAAAACATTAGGCGTAACATTGGATGAGGTTTATGAAGCCGTCCATGTTATTGAGGGGTTAGAGCCTAAACCCGGGCGTCCATTTTCAATGGACAGTAACTCCATCATTATTCCTGACGTCTATGTTGTCAAACATGAAGGAGAATGGGTGGTCTTATTAAATGAAGATGGACTTCCGCGGTTAAGGGTGAGTCCCTACTACCGCCGCTTGCTGTCGCATTCCGGCGAAGATGCTGGGAAAACCAAAACCTATTTAGAAGAAAAACTCAAGGGTGCGCAATGGATTATCCGTAGTATTGATCAACGAAATAAAACCATCGTGAAAGTTGTGACCAGTCTGATCAAATTTCAGGAAGCCTTTTTAGAAAAAGGTGTTCAGTATCTTCGCCCGTTGGTCTTGAAACAAGTTGCGGATGATGTCGGAATGCATGAGTCTACGATTAGTCGTGTTACGACTAATAAATATGTCCATTGTCCTCAGGGAATTTTAGAACTCAAGTACTTTTTTAATGCGGGAATCCAGCGGGCGGATAATCGTGGGGAGGATATGTCCTCTGTCACTGTGCGAGAGATGATCAGGGAAATGGTGACCCAAGAAAATCAAGCCAACCCATTGAAAGATCAAGAAATTGTGGCCAGACTCAAACAGAAAAATATTCTGATTGCCCGTCGAACGGTAGCCAAATACCGCGCTGAACTTCATATTGCCTCTGCAAGCCAACGAAAAAGTATTCCCATTTAAATGGGATTGTGTAACGAACCAAAGTTCCGTCGTACTGAGTCTCCACGCCTGTTTGATGTAGGACAATTGTGTTCCGTTCCGGGAGTGTTCTGATGATCTCCGAGCTTTCTCACAATCAATTTACACCTGATACTCTGCCGCTTCAACTCATGATGGTCACGGGAACGTCAGGATCCGGGAAAACGCAAGCGCTGAAGTGTTTAGAAGATTTAGGGTTTTTTTGTGTCGACAATCTTCCACCGGCTCTCTTCCAAAAGTTCACCGAGTTATGTGCACAGCCTGGGAAGGAGGTGAAGAAGGTTGCGTTAGGGATTGATATTCGCGAACGGGCGTTTTTTGATGATCTGTTAAGTAATCTAGAATCTTTGCAGTCTCATGGGAGCCATGTTGAGCTTCTTTTTCTAGAAGCTCAGGATGATATTTTGGTTAGGCGGTTTTCTGAGTCACGTCGTCCTCACCCTCTCCTGCCACAACGGCCGGTCATCGAAGGGATTCAATTAGAACGAGAACGATTGCAAGGCCTTCGAAGCCGTGCTCATCGGGTTTTGGATACGTCGACGTTTTCCGTCCATGACTTAAAAGCGTGGATGATTAAGCATTATCGGGCGAAAAGTGAGGAACAAACCCTCAAAATTAATCTCTTAAGCTTTGGCTATAAGCTTGGAGTTCCTGTTGACGTTGATATGGTGTTTGATGTTCGGTTCTTACGCAACCCACATTTTGTTCCAGAACTTCAATCGCTGACAGGCGAACATCATGAGATTCAGCAATTTGTACTTGAGAACAAAGAGGGCAAAAACTTCATGGGACATTTGCAAGAACTTTTTACGTTTTTGTTACCCTTGTTCGAGGGTGAAAACCGTAGTTATTTGACCATTGCCTTTGGGTGCACGGGAGGACGTCATCGTTCTGTTTCCGTGGCTTTGCACATGAAAGACATTTTTAAAACACTAGGGTATGATGTTACTCTTTGCCATCGGGAAATCCAAAAGGAACAAGCTGAATCCTTCTAAGGCTATGTGATCAATCTGAAAAAGTTTAATTTATGAAATTTGACTATCCCAATTTGGGTAATCCTTTTCCTGCTCCTCAACCTGCCTGAAATCTCTTTTCGTTTTCTTCTCAACGTTCAACGCTGTTATTGTTGGTTTGGTGCACTTCTTCTGAAGTGCCTGCCACAACTGCGCAATTAATTCTAGGTATTATTATCTAGCAATAAGCACCGTATCATCATCATATTGAGTTATAGCAGACAACAATTATGTCCAGCTAATACTATATAGAGACAAGGAATAGGTTCAACCATGACGATCTTAGGAGAACAACATTGGCAACGCATGGTCCGTTCAGCCAGAGGATTGTTCGGGGGTATGCCACAGACTATCGGTATTGATTTGGGATCTTGTTTGATGAAGACGGTCATCTTACAAGCATGTCGCAGTGGGGTGTCGTTAAAGGATTTTTCGATTGAACCAGTTGTCGAAGAATCGTTTCAGGATGAACAATGGTATTCTGGGCCTGTAGAAGCAATTCAAAAAAAAATGGCGGTGCCTCTGCAGACTGTAGGAATTTCGGTTTCGGGGCCTTCTGTTTTTATTAAATCGCTGATCCTGCCTGGGATGACCGAGGGGGATCTTCGAGAACACCTCTCTTTGGAACTTGATCGGTATATGGCCCATGACGTTCAGGATGTGTTTTGGGATGTCTACCATCGAAAACCCTTGAAGGGGGCTACTGTAGAGCAACAGGAGCATTTTCTCGTTGTGGCCAAAAAGGAATATGTTGAGCGACGAGTGGATGCGTTTCATCAATGTGGGGTGACTGTCCGGTTTGTCGATGTTGATGCGTTTGCGTTGATCAATATGGTGACTCACAATTATGGGAACGCTGGGTCCTGGTTACTGACGCATATAGGGCCATCGGGAATACTCATGGTGATCATTCTTGAGGGGGAACCTGCGTACATTCGAAAAGTATCCTACGGGACGGAATGGTATGGAGACCTTCTTGATCAGGTCCTGATGCCGCAATTCTTGTTGGAATCTAAAAAAGAACTTGGGGCATCGGAGACACTCCTCCTAGAACAATTCTTTCAAGAAGTGCGTGAGCACATTGCTGAAACCTTGGAAGCATTTTCAGATAATTCAACAAAAGTCATTGATGGGGGCATCCTTCTGTCCGGGGGGTATGTGGGCGCCCCAGGAATGGTGTCACAATTGGCGGTTTCCTTGGGAATGCCGGTAAATGTGGTGAATCCATTTCGGACTATTGCCGTTCCTCAAGCGATTCAACAGGATCCCGGTTTCCAGCAAACAGCCTCGCTGATGAGTGTGGCTGTGGGCGTGGCGTTGCGAGGGGTTGTGAAAGATGATTGAAATTAATCTTGTTCGTCAATTGCCGACTGGCACAACCTCTGATGAGACATCAAAACAAGGCTATGGATTGATCATTGTCGTCCTCTTTTTGGGGATTGGAGTTGCAACTTGGGGGTGGACTCAGGTCAAACATCAGGAATTTGAAAATTTGCTTCAGGAAAAATCCATGCATACACAATCGCTTGCCGCGATTCACGCAACCTTGAATCGTCTAGAACAGTATCAGGAGGAAAAACGGCGTCTTCGTGCTTCCTTTGAAGAATTACATGAAAAGGAGGAAAGCAAAAAACAGCCGATGGCTTTGTTAAATGGAGTCAGTCAAAATATTGATGGCCTCGATCTTTGGTTGGACCGTGTTCAAATGGTTGATCAGGTTGTTGAACTGCGAGGACAATCGTTGGCGCTCCAAGAAATTGGGAAATATCTTGATGCCTTAGAGAGTGATCATGTGATTACCTCAATACCAGTTGTCGAAATTCTTGATCAAAAAGACAGAGACAATGGGAAAATCTTTTCTTTCACGATTCGCTTTGTCTTGAAATCAAAGGTGCCCGCATGAAGACATGGTGGCAGCAAACACCTATGTGGCAGCGGCTGGTTTTCTTAGGCGTGGCTATGGTGCTGTGGGTATTGGGCATGCATACCTGGGTATGGAGTCCGCTGGATCAGGGGATTGAGAGATTAACTGTGGATATAGCCGGATTAAACCAGAAAAATCAGCTATTTCTTAAGAGAATTGCGTCGTTAAAACATGTGGAACAAGAGGTGGCTTTTCTAAGGGAGAAATTGTCCCCGCGTGTTCAACAATTGCCTATTAAGGTGGCACCACGGTCTTTTCGTAGAGATATTGTTCATATCGGGGAACGAACGGGAGTGGTGATACGTCTCTGGAAACCGAAAAAATCCTTGGTGGCTATTGAACATTCTGAATCCTCACTTGATATTGTCGTGAAGGTTGAGGGAAGTTTTCACGGCACGGCTCAATTTCTTGATGAATTACTGCAGGTATCGTGGATTCAAGCCGTCAACCCTCTCGTGCTTGCCAGAAAATTAGAAATTATCGATGCATCTATCATCACGACCGATTTCACCATTCATGTCTTGACAGCCAGAGATATTCAGCAAGTCACAGAGAATCGCGAGACATAAGGTGAGCCACGATTGTGAGTATGAACCATATGTGCACGAGGCTGAAGAAACCAATAGATAATGATGCGGCTATGAGGAAAGGTTTGTGTCGAATGATGTTTGGCTCTCTCGGACTCCTCATCTGTGGGCTTCTGGGAAGCCCGGGAGTGGAAGCAAAACTTCCAAAATTTTCTCAAGAACAGACAGGTTCAATGGAGAATCGGGCTCTAGGTTCCCAAGCCCGGAAAAACTATGTGAACCGTCGTGATCCTTTCCAGCCCATCAAAAAATCTCGGTCTATTTACTCCTCATCGAGGAAATCCCAGTCCGTTCCCACGAAATCTCTCCAACATTCCAATGTTAAGAATCCCAAATGGACGTTGCTGGGGGTCATTCATGGTCCCTTTGGGCGGCAAGCCGTCATCCAAGTTTCGCCTGGAAAGCGAATGTTTGCAAGGCCCGGGTTAGAACTTGCCCAATCAGGATGGATCATTAAGGCCATCAGTAAGGGAGAAGTGCTGTTGGAGCATTTCTCGATCGGTTCTTCAAGAGCAGACCTTTCCCAACCTAAGACTTTTATTCTTTCGTTCCCGACTCTTGGAAAATCTCAGTAAAATTCTGGTTGAGAAAGCCTGGGAAAACCTTCATAATCTCTCACCCTGTTTTGGGTAGACACCATCGGATTTCAGTATCTTTGGGGCTTCCTACTTATTAACGGTAAGGATTGTTATGTTGCGATGTTTAAATGCAGGTGAATCCCATGGGAGAGGGCTTATGGCTGTGGTTGAAGGGGTCCCTTCAGGGTTGCCGATTACAGCCGAGGCCATCAACAGCGATCTTACCCGTCGACAAGGTGGCTATGGTCGTGGTGGACGAATGCGTATTGAAAAAGACCGGATCGAATTTATTTGTGGCGTCCGAAAAGGAACAACGTTAGGCAACCCCCTGGGGCTTCTCATTTGGAATAAAGATTGGGAAAATTGGAAAGACATTATGTCGTCTGAGCCCGGGCCGCCTTCCACCGAGCGGGTTGTGACGCGTCCGAGACCGGGACATGCCGATTTGGTTGGGGCGATCAAGTATGGGCATCAGGATATTCGGAATGTGTTGGAAAAGGCGAGTGCGCGCGAAACGGCGATCCGGGTGGCTATTGGCGGAGTCGCTAAATCACTCTTGGCTCAGTTTGATATGCAGGTGGTGAGTTATACCATGAACATTGGGGGAATTGCGGCATCCAGTCCGAGCGATCCCTTAGCGGCCTATCAAGAAGCGGAACAATCAGAAGTGCGCTGCCATGATCCTGAAGCGGCCAAAAAGATGATTGAACGTATTCGTGGAGCCAAGCATAAGGGCGATTCGTTAGGAGGAATTTTTGAAGTCGTCGTGACCAATCCCCCAATTGGACTAGGGACCTATGCTCAATGGGATCGGCGCTTGAGCGCGAGACTGGCCATGGCGGCCATGAGCATTCAAGCCATGAAAGGCGTGGAGATCGGCATGGGCTTTGAGTCCGCACGTCGCTATGGATCAGAAGTTCATGATGATATTTATTTCGATCAAATCGCTGGACAATTTATTCGTAAGTCTAACAATGCCGGTGGGTTAGAAGGTGGCATAACAAATGGCCAATCTATTGTTGTGCGTGTGGCCATGAAGCCTATTGCCACCTTGTACAAGCCTAAAGACAGTGTGGATATTTCGACCAAAGAACCATTTAAAGCGACGGTTGAACGTTCGGATATTTGTACGGTCCCGGCAGCCGGAGTGGTTGGTGAAGCGGTGATTGCCTATGAAATGGCCAATGCGCTCATCGAAAAATTTGGGGGCGACAGTTTGGGAGAAATGAAACGAAATTTTGAGGCATATCAAGAGTATGTTCGCTCATTCTAAGTATTTTCTGAAACCCCGTGTCTTGATTGTCTTTCCTTCCTATTCGTGATCCCTTACGCGGAACTTTTTCTACATGATGACCGCTTCTCCTGCAAATCGTGTTCAGGTTGCATTAGGTGACCGGAGCTATGACATTCTGATTCAACCTGGCATTTTGAATCAACTTGGTCAGGTTCTTCAAGGCGTTGGCTGTTCAGGTCGTGTTGGGGTTGTGACGAACCCCGTTGTCAATAAACTGTATGGCATAGAGGTATGCCGTGCGTTAACCCAAGCAGGATTTTCTCCTTTTCTCATCATTGTTCCCGATGGAGAGCAGGCGAAAACAGTACAGTGGCTGGCCAAAATTTTAGATGCCCTCGTGATACAACGTGTTGAACGACAGGATATGATCGTAGCCTTAGGTGGTGGGGTTACAGGTGATGTGGCAGGGTTTGCGGCCTCCGTGTATTTGCGGGGCATTCCCTTTGTACAGGTACCGACGACGCTTGTGGCGCAGGTGGATTCAAGTGTAGGGGGGAAAACTGGAGTCAATCATCCAAGCGGGAAAAATCTGATCGGAGCCTTTTATCAGCCTAGAATGGTGGTCATTGACCCTCGTGTCCTCCACACGCTTTCTCCACGACAATGGATTGCCGGTTTAGCAGAGGTTATTAAATATGGCATGATCGCGGACAAGCGATTTTTTGCGTTTTTAGAAGAACATGTTGAAGGTTTGCGGACACGAGCTGAAGATGTAATTCCTCATGTGATTCGGCGGTGTTGCGAGATTAAAGCTGAGGTCGTCGGTGGCGACGAACGAGAAGTAGGCCGGAGACGAATTTTGAATTATGGCCATACCGTGGGCCATGCTTTGGAATCTTGGGGGCACTACAAAAAATGGGTCCATGGAGAAGCGGTGGGGCTGGGGATGGTTCAAGAAGCCTCTATGGCGCAGTATCTAGGCATTTGTTCGAAGGATGTTGTTGAGTGTCAGGATGATCTGATCAAGCGAGTGGGGTTGCCAATCATGATGCCGAAAATGAAATTTCTGGATCTTTGGCAGGCCATGCAACACGATAAAAAAGTGGTCAAAGGGGACATTCATTGTGTGTTGCCACGGAGAATTGGAGACGTTTGTGTGGTGCCCTTAGTTCGCGAATCCATACGGAAGTGGTTTTTGGTTCAGCAACAGGCTGCTACTAAAGCAGCGAAGGTGTTTCGGAAGCCAGCATCTCGTCCACGACTGGCAAGGAAGAAATAATATGGCGCGCGCCAAGCAATTGACGATTGAAGAACTGAAACAACAAGTGCGGGAACGAACCCGCGAAGTGCATATTCTTCATCGAATCAGTGAATCCATTAGTAGTACGTTGGAGCAGGAAACCGTCTTGAAACAAATCGTGGAGGTGGTCGTTGAAGTGACAAAAGCCGATGCTTGTTTGTTGTATCTGATTTCTGAAAACAAAGACGAACTGATCTTGCGTGCCTCAAAGAATCCACATCCCCGATTGATTGGGCGGATCTCTATTGGATTGGGAGAAGGGATTACTGGATGGGTGGCCAGGGAAAGGGTCCCGGTTGTGGTTTCTCGCAACGCCAGTGATGATGCCCGATTCAAGTTTTTTCATCGGTTACCTGAAGACCGCTATCAAGCCTTTGTGTCGATTCCCATTATCAGTAAAGGCGAAATTATTGGGGTGATTAATGTGCAACATAAGCGATCCAAACGCTACTCCGAAGAAACCCTGGCGTTACTCCTGAGCATGGCGAATCAAGTGGGAGGGGCAATTGCGAATGCCCGATTGTATGATGATATGCGAGAGAAGGCGCGTCGTCTTGAAACGCTTTCTCAAGTATCCGAAACCGTGGCATCGAACCGATTAATTGAAGATGTTTTGCAATTGATTGTGACGATGACCGCTCAATTGATGCATTCGAAAATTTGCTCCATTATGCTGGTTGATCACGATTCCGGGGAGCTTCGTATTACCGCGACCCAAAGCTTGAGTGATGCTTATCGACGAAAGCCCCCGCTGAAAGTCGGGCAAAGCATGAGCGGGCGGGCCGTTCAGGAGCAACGGCCGGTGTATGTCCAAGACGTCACCGTGGAAGAAGGGTATTTTTATCGTGATTTGGCCAAGCAGGAAGGGCTTCACTCGCTGTTGTCCGTTCCCATGCTGATGAAGAATATCGCCATTGGAGTGATTAATGTGTATACCTCCACCCATCACGTTTTTTCAGAAGAAGAAACCAAGACGCTTCAAGCTATTGCGAACCAATCTGCCGTGGCCATCGAACATACTCGGTTGATGGAAAAATCTTTTGAAATGCAAGAAGCCTTGGAGGTTCGCAAGCAAGTCGAGCGGGCCAAGGGGTTTCTGATGATGTCAAAAGGCCTCTCGGAACCTGAGGCCTTTCGCTTGATGCAACGGCAAAGTATGAATTTGCGAAAATCCATGCGGGAAATCGCGGATGCCATTATTCTTGCCGAAGAACTCCAGCAGGCCACCCAATCCTAGGGACGATGCATGGAGATGTCCGCCGGATCAAAACATGGGCGTGAGTTGTTTGAAGAGTCATTCTGTCATTTGTATAATACTTGAAAAAGACGACAACGAAGTCGCCTACTAATATTGAGTATCTGAATAGGACAATGGCGTCCTCGGTTCCTGTCGGGACAGAGGACGTTTTTTTATGATGATCTTACGATTAGCCATGGTACAAATGAATGCGGTTGTCGGCGACCTTGAGGGGAATGCTCGCAGTATTTGTCGATGGATTCGAGAAGCGAAAAAGGCGAATGCTGATGTTGTGGTGTTTCCGGAATTAGCCGTATCAGGATATCCTCCGGAAGACCTTCTCCTCATGCCGCAGTTTCTTCGCGATGTTCATCGCATGCAAAATAGGATTGCTAGGGCTTCTAATGGTCTTATGGCAGTAGTCGGCAGCGTTGCCAGTCCACGCGAATTTAAATTGAAAACCAATCCCAAGCCTTATGGCCATGATCCTTCCGATAGACAGAAGCCGTTGAATGTGGCGTGGGTTTTCGCGAAAGGTAGATTGGTAGGGAGCTATGCCAAGCACAAGCTTCCTAATTATGGCGTGTTTGATGAACAGCGGTATTTTCAAGAGGGGATAGTGAATCCAATTTTTTGCCTAGGATCGGTTCGGATTGGAATCAATATTTGTGAAGATATCTGGTTTGCCGATGGACCGGCTCGTACACAAGTGAAACGTGGGGGAGCGCATATCATTTTAAATCTGAATGCCTCTCCCTATCATGTTGGAAAAATGCAGACTCGACAACGCATGTTGGCCTCTCGTGCGAAAGAACTTCGGGTGTATGTGAGCTATACCAATATGGTTGGGGGCCAAGACGAATTAGTCTTTGATGGAAATAGTCTTGTACTCAACCCCAGAGGAAAACTCATGGCTCGGGCCAAGGCGTTTGAAGAAGATCTGTTGCTCACCGATTGCCAAATTCCCAACCCAGCTCAAAAAAACGTTAAAGGGTTGCCAAAAATATCCCTATCTCAAAAGAGGGGAGGGATTTCTTTTATTCGGCTTCCGTGGCAACCTTCGCGATCGCAGGCTTGGGTTCACTCTGTTGCAAGAATTTCATCAGCAATGTGTGAACCGGAGGAAATCTATCGTGCGCTGGTATTAGGGGTGAGGGATTATGTCGGGAAAAATTCGTTTTCCAACGTTTTAGTGGGGATCAGTGGGGGGATTGATTCGGCCTTGACTGCATTGATTGCTCGAGATGCGCTTGGGGCTTCCAAGGTCGTAGGTGTGATGATGCCTTCACCATATACTTCTTCGGCGAGTCGGCAGGATTCAAGGGGTTTGGCAAAACGGTTAGGATTCGTTTTGGTGGATCTTCCTATTACGAAGTTATTCAAAGCCTTTCTCAGGCAATTGCGTCCGCTATTTGCGGATCGTTCGGTTGATACTACAGAAGAAAATTTGCAGGCTCGTATTCGTGGCACTCTTTTAATGGCCCTTTCTAATAAGTTTGGCTATCTTGTGTTAACAACAGGGAATAAGAGCGAAATGAGTGTGGGGTATGCCACCTTGTATGGAGATATGGCAGGTGGTTTTGCCGTCATCAAAGATATCCCCAAAATGCGTGTGTATCAATTGGCTCGATGGCGGAGCGACGTTCACGCCACAGATTTTGATCAAGTCGGTATTCCCGAACGAATTCACTCGCGAGCGCCATCAGCTGAATTAAAAGCGAATCAGACGGATCAAGACTCTTTGCCGCCATACCCCCAATTAGATGCGATATTGCAGGCCTATGTCGAAAATAATCATACAAAAAGTAGGATTGTCAAGTTAGGCTATTCTGTGCGTGCGGTGCAAAAGGTAATGCGGCTTGTCGATCGGAATGAATACAAGCGCCGCCAAGCTCCTATCGGAATTAAAATTACCCCCAGAGCGTTAGGCAAAGACCGACGGATGCCGATAACCAATCAGTATATTCCAAAGGTGTGAGCGCATTCTGAAAGAGCCTTTTCGTGTAAGGCAAATAAATATCATGGCTACTGGAAATCCCATCTTCCCCAACTCTCTGGCAACAGTTAGTTCACAAGGACTGGCGGAACAGCGCCAGGCATTGCAGCAACGCTTAAAGGAAGGGGCTACAGGTGGAGAAATCGTCCAGGCCTTTTCTGATTTCATGGATGCCCTCTTAATTGCCCGATTTCGTGAGGTGATCCAAGAGGGTCACGCTGAAATTCGAGCAAGCTGGCAGCAGTGCTGTTTGGTAGCCATGGGAGGGTATGGTCGGCGGGAATTAGCTCCCTATTCCGATATTGATGTCATGGTCTTAACCCAGGGAAACCAAGGCGTGGTAGCCCAGACCCTTTCCAAAGGCGTGTTTCATCGGTTGTGGGATTTAGGGTTTCAGGTCGGACATAGCGTTCGGTCCATAGCGGAATGTCTCGCGATTGCAGAAACGGATCTTTCTTCCTGTACCTCCCTCATGGAGTCGAGGTTTTTAGGAGGCAATGCCGCCGTGTTCCAGGAATTGCAGAAAAAGTTCGATCGACGAATTCTCAAAAAACAATCAAAACGATTTATTCTGGATAAAATCGAAGAGCGACAGCAGGAATATGCCAAATTCGGAGAAACCATTTTTTTGCTTGAACCGAATATTAAAAAGAACAAGGGGGGCTTACGGGACATACATTTAGTGCAGTGGATAGGGCAGGCTCGTTATGGGTGTGGGACTCTTCAAGAACTTTCTAATCGAGGTATTTTTGAATTTCAAGATTATCAGGTGTTGCAAGATGCGCAAGAATTTCTTTGGCGCGTAAGAGGATTTCTCCATTTTGATGCGGGGAGAGCGCAGGATATTCTTACTTTTGATGACCAAGTTAGGCTGGCAGAAATCTATGGATTGTCGGATCTTCCCAATCTGTTGGCCGTTGAACAATTTATGCAACTATATTTCCGTCATACCATGGGATTGCATGATCGGTGTGTGCGATTTCTCGAAAAGACGCAGGAGCGATCTTGGGTTGATCGAATGCGACGGTGGTGGCCCAATTCGTTGATTGAGGGAAATTTTCGAATACAAGACAAGCGGCTCACCATTCCCTCAGAAAAATTACATGGAGTCTTGGAAAGTCCTGTTTGCCTTCTGAGATTATTCGAAATATCTCGTGATCAAGCTGTACCTATTGATGCCAGGATTCTGAATGAATTATCTCAACATTTAGTCACGGTCCCTAACGAACGGTTTCATACTAAGGAAGTCAGCAGCCTCTTTCGTGGCATTCTGAATCGGCCGGGGCAAATTGCGGAAACTCTCGAAGCCATGCATCAAGCCAGCCTCTTGGAGAAACTCGTTCCGGCCTTTGCTCGAGTTCGAGGCCTCATGCAGTTCAACCAATATCATAAGTTTACGGTTGATAAACATAGCCTGTTAGCGGTGAAAGAAACAGAACGATTGCAAGAGGATCAAGGGCTCGTTGGTGAAGTGTACAGGGAGATTCCGGATAAAGACATTCTGCACTTAGCGGTATTGCTGCATGACTTAGGAAAAGGGCGACCTGGCGACCATAGTAAAATTGGACAAGAAATTGCCCATAAAATGGCTGACCGCTTGGGATTGTCAGAGAAAGAACGGGAGGAACTGGCCTTTCTGGTGTTTCACCATTTGGTCATGTCCCATACCGCATTCCGTCGGGATCTGAACGACCAGAAAATCATTCTGACCTTTGCACGGAAAATGAAAACCGTAGAGGTTCTCCAAAAAATGTTCATTCTGACCGTGGCAGATATTTCAGCCGTGGGACCGGAAGTCATGACGATGTGGAAGGAATCTCTATTGGGCGAGCTCTATTCTCGAACGTATGAAAACATGGTAGAGGGGAAGGAACCTGTTAAGACGGCAAGGGGCAAAACGGTCCTTCAGCCTGCTGTTCGAAAGACACTCCTGGAAACCATAGCAATACAGGGAATTGAACTCTCCGTTCCTGACCCTGATTGGGCTTCATGGGTTGATGAACAACTTTCGCAGCTTCCAGAATGGTATATCGCTTCCACATCTGTCGAGCAAATGGCTGCGCATTTCCTAGCTATTAGGAACTTGCCTGCCAGGCCAACACATGTAGAGGGGCGTTTCAATGTCGCATTAGGTATTTCGGAATATGTCCTCATCACACGAGAACAGGCCAAGCCTGGCCTCTTTATGCAACTCACCGGGGTCCTTGCCGCATTGGGTCTAGAAGTCCTGAATGCTCAGATCATGACATTGGCTGATGGTACCGTGTTGGATCTCTTTTCAGTCAATGATTCCGATTGTAAAGGGCAGCCGTCAGACTATCGATTTCGTGAGGTATCCCAGGAAATTCAGTCGGTCGTGCAAGAAGACTATTCGGTTGATCAAGTTTTTGAACGCCGCCGCCGGATAAATTTTGGCCGACAGTTTCCTATCGGACGTCGTTCGACAGAGGTCCTCATGGATAATGACGCGTCCGATTCCTATACGGTCATTGATGTGTTTGCGGATGACAAACCAGGTCTCCTATTCGTGCTAGCGAAAACGTTAGTGCAGTTACACCTCTCGATCCATATGGCCAGGATCGGGACGCGATTAGATCAAGTAGTCGATGTGTTTTATGTGACCGACGCTCAAGGCGATAAAATTTCCTCTGGAAACGAATGCGAGCATATTCAGAATATCCTTGGCACAGCGGTGGATGAATTTTGGGATAAGGATGAACATGGGTCCCTTTGACTGAAGTCACTAGTGTCCCAACGTTTTCTTTCTATAAACGGTTTTGTATGTATGAAATATGGTAAATCAGAACAAGGACCAGTGTTATCGATTTGAGTTTTCTTTTGTAAACGATGACCAATAAATTCAATTAGTTACGAAAGAAAAACGGGTGTTTTTTGAAACGTTGGGACACTAGTGGACTGAAGTATATCCATTGAAAGTTATTTCTTCCTAAAGTTGACGACCGACAGAAACAAATGAGCGATTTTGTAGAGTATGTGTTGGAACTCTTGGCTCCGCTGAAAAAGGTCAGGGCCAGAAAAATGTTTGGGGGCTATGGTATCTATCGGGAGAGCGTCATGGTCGGATTGGTGGCTGATGATGTGTTGTATTTGAAAGTCGATCAGGAAACCATACCGGATTATGAGGTGCTGGGACTCGTTCCCTTTGTGTATGAGAAAAAAGGAAAGAAGATGGCTATGTCCTATTATCAAGCGCCAGAAGACGCCGTGGATTCATCTTCTGTTCTATGTGAATGGGCTGAGAAGGCCTATCGTGCGGCCCTTCGAGCAAAAAAGAAGAAAACCAGCTCTCCTTCACAATGGAAAAGGCGGATGCGTCCAAAAAAGAAAGCCTAGAGTTTTATGATTTACTGAAATTTTTGGTGGAAATCCCCTATTTTCAAGAATTCCTACCTAAGCGTACACTCCTGTTTGTGAAGGATGTGTTCCTGTTTCCTAAGAAGGAGCGCTCTCTTTCCCTTAGTCTTCCCCCAAGTCGACAGTCCTAATTGTGAGAGGGCACACCCTCGCTATTTTACGACGTTTAGGGTGGCATACATCCCTTTGTCGTAATGCTCCGGGACGTTACAGAAGAGGACATAACGGCCTGGGGACAGGAATACTTTCTTTTTCTTGCGGGTGCCGGCTGGGAATTCTTCTATTTCATCAATCGGCTCCACAGCAGCATGTTCTTCGTTCACGATGTGGCCTGTGATCGTTCCTTTATTATCCTTTTCCACGATTCTCGGAAGGTTAGCCGGATTCAGGTCAGTATGGAGGATCACGAGTTCGTGTGTACTCGTCCCGGCATTCACCGCCTGAAAGGTGATCCAGCCAGCTTTGGCGGTTTTTGGGTTAGGATCTACACTGAAATCTTGGAGTGTGACATCCACGATTGTCCCCGTATGAGCGGGTTGGGAAAAGGCGTGCTGACTAAATCCAAGAATAATAAAGTCAATGGCTATAAGGATGAACCCCAATGGCAGAAGTGTACGGAAGGTTGGCTTCTGGTGTGGCATTGTCTGCAATGTTCCTTTGATTCTTGAAAGTCAGTTAATGATAGTTTAGTGCGGTTTCCAGGATCCTATTCTATTGATGAGGAGGGTCTTCTTTAATGGAAATTTGTGGATTCTGTGTTAGTCAGGTCTCTGGTTTTTCGAAAGCCAGCTGTGCTTGATACGTGAGTGGTATTCTACTCACGTGTATCGGATAGACAAGGAGTTCTTCTTTTTCGGAGATTCCGGGTTTTCTGTGGGTGTGGGTTCCCCATTTTTCCGAAATGCCATTCGGCAAAAAATCCTATGAGAGGCATTAACTCTCATGGGCTCTGGACTAATAGTCTCTGGCCTATAAAAACTGGTTAGCGAATTGATCTTTAGTCTCCTGATTCCGGCATCATGAACGCGGCCTTTTGCCACCACATTTCATACATCGGAATGACAAACATAATGAGAAATCCTATGACCATAAGAATATCGCCAGTGAGCATGGTAAAGACAAACATGGGCGACACATAGGTAATGAGCCACGGTGAAACAAGGTCCAGCGTGACGCCTAAAAATGAAATCCATGTGGTGACGACTTTGAGGAAAGGACTTATCATTGTCAAATAGAGGACATGTACCAAAATCATAAAGACGACCGGCATTGTGAATAAGTGGAAATGCATGGTTTCCGATAACTGCCCGAATGACATGGGTTCTCCAAAGTTGGCATCGGATCCTCGATAGTGGGCTGCAA
>QIDY01000052.1 GCA_003228495.1 Nitrospirota bacterium | reverse complement strand
ACCGCGAACCCCGGATGCACGTTAGCTTTGCAGGCACCCATGGTCGATGACCCGGATAATCCTGGGACGTTAATTTCATCATGGCACATCGCAGGAGACCACAAGGGCTTCGTGGTGGTCACGCGAAAAGATGACTTGCATGATTGGGACAAACTAAAGGAACAGGTTTTTGCAGATCCAAGCCTTTTGAAATTAGATTGTCCATCCATTGGTGTTGAGGATCTAGGGAAATATTCCGTGGGGATCACAGCGCAAGACTTCTCCTTAAACCAATCCACCCAAGCGTGGATCAGCTTTAGCATTGTCGCTCAGGACAGCACCGCGCTTTCGGGTATTGCGGAAATTTGCATGGAGGGGCTACACCTTGGCCAGCCGATCAAGACTTGTCAGAGCCCAAACGTGCTTTAATAGCAGGACAGTGACTAACGTTCCTTCACCTACTGAGGAGGAAAATCATGAATTTTTTATGGGCCTTTAATGGGTATCTAACGATTGCGGGGCTCGTGATGTCCGGCATAGGTGGGCTCGTGCGAATGATTGACTCTGAGGCCGGAACCGTGATTCAGGAAACCGGGTTGGTCGTCGCCGGTGTTGGTGCTGGAAGAAAAGGGATCAAGCAGTCGAAAGGCTCCTAACCGGGGAGGTTCGATATGGAAACAGCTTTCAAACCAACTTTAGTTGGAGAAGTTGAAGGTGAGGAATTGACGCATGACCAAACTCGCGACATCTGGAATAAGCTCGGTTCATTAGAGTCGACCATTTCTCATTTGGCCACGAGTCTTGTCGGAGTACAGGCCGGGGTAGAGCATGTATCGGAAGACTTTGACCGTATTGAGAAGTTGCTCGCGCAACTGGAAGGTATCTTGTATGGCAAGGGAAGCACTCCTTCGATTGCAATCTTATCTAGGGTTGTAGCTTTAGAGCAGCAAGAGAAAACTCGCCAGATTATGCTCCGGTGGTTGTGGGTAGCGATTGCGGGATTATCCCTTGACTCAGTGAGGCGCTTTCTAGGGATGGGTGGATAGCATGATCCGAGTTAAAGGCGGTCCGTATGGGGCCAGACTTCACGGACTCACGACGCCGATGCTGGTTGCGGTCATAGTAGTCGATCAGTGCATGGAAGAATATGGGTTGGAGTATGAGATCAGCGGGGGGCTTGAAGGGGAACACATGCCCGGCTCCCTGCATTTTTCAGGGAACGCTTTGGACTGGACGGTGAGGAACCGTTCCCCTTCACAATCAATCGAAGATATGTCCTTGCGGGTGAAGGACAACTTGGGGGACGACTTTGACGTTATCCTAAAATTCAAAGAGATGCGGTTGCACGTTGAGTTCCAACCGAAACTATCTTATGGGAGGCTAGGAGAATCATGAGAAAGATTATCGCGGCCATGTTGTTTATCTCAATCGCGTTCCTTGGGTGTAGAGCGGGGGATGGTACCGGGCAAGCACCGCCCTCTCCCATGGAAGCGAAGATCGCGGCTCAAACCATTATGTCGGTCGCGCTCACTCAAGAGAATCTTGACCGGGCGCAACTCGAAGCCTTGCAGAGAGTCTTCATCGGGATTAAGGCCGTGATGGTCAACACCTTGAGCGAGAACCCGACCGAACTTGTGCCGGTCACTCAAACCTTTCTGGTCAACGTGGATCCTGTCTATCAGGATTTGGCTGAGGGTATTGTCCAGATTTTACTTATGAGGATCAGGCCCTACCTCGACACCACCAACCCCGATCTCGCCTTGGCTACGTCCTACGTCGAGGCTGTCCTTGATGGGGCCATCATCGGAATCAACAGGGCCTTGACCCGGCTTGAGACTCACAACGGCTCCCAAGCGAATAACGCAAGTAAAGAGGCCACCGCAGACACCACCTAGCATGTCGATCCTCGGATGCATAATCTCCGTCACCTGGACCCCTTCCTTGGCTTGCCGGAATATGTAGCTTGCCGGGTAAGGGGTTTTCCTCGACACAAGATCCAAGCAATACATGACATCAATTTCCTGTATCAATTCCCACCGAATAAAAAACCCATTGCCTCCCACAACTCGGTGAGGGTTCTCAACCGGATCTTCTTCCATCGCCTGACTGACCGTGCGATCGTAGATCCTTTGAAGCTCAACCGTGCGGTCTATCATGCTATCGAGTATACGGCTCAACGCTATTCGCTCTTGCTTGCTGGCCCCTAGCCCGGTTCGCAGGTAGTCCGCTATCTTGACAAGGGCGCTTCGGGGTTGCAGTATGGTGATTCGTCCTTGGCCCTTGAATAGCCAAGCCCTAGGGGCTCCTTGGGGCATGGTGGAAGGCCGCTTGACTCCTGGGTCCGCTGGCATAGGGGGAGGGGAGAAAGGTTGCTCACGGGCAACCTCGGTAGGTTTCTCCGGGCTTTCGGGGGTTGGTTGGGGGTCAAGCGTGTCGGGCATGGGGCCTCCTTGAGTGTAGGTGAAGGTCAGAAAGGGAGAGTATACGGCACCGGGCACCGGGGGAAAAGGGTCGAGGGATGTTCCTACTCGTTACATAATAGATCCTAGCCGGTTGCCTCTGGTTGCTGGCGCTTCTGGGATAAACGGGGAGCTTTCTCCCCGTTGCTGTTTTAGCCGGTCAGAAAGGAGCAGGAACGAGGTGTCGATTATGTGATGTTGGGAGGGGTTGTGAGTCGTTGGTTAGTGTTCCGTAAAAGATTGCTACTCGTTATGGTGCGTTCAAGGTGGAGCTTAGCCCGACCAATGTCCCCAGCCAAGGTGTTGACTCTTCGCCGGATGGCCTGAAATTCACACAGGAGGGGATATTCAGGACACCCGGCTCTGTGTTGCATACCATAAAGATTCTTGATGTCAGATGTCAGATAATACAGGGCTTCCAGGGCTAGTTCATATTCATTTTTTAACGCTTGCTTCATCTGGCTCCCCCTTACATGATTTATATCTAACATGAACCACAACCCAAGCCACAGTAGAATCTCTCGTCATTAACCAGGTACGCAGACACATTTCTCCTTTTAGCAAAACACCCCCGCAAATAAAGCAACTGCTTTCTTTAATTGGACAGTAGGAGAATTGCCAAGACCGTTCAATATGATCGATTATTAATTTCCGCGTTGATTCATCAATCCCTTGATTCATGTCTACGGGAACGCATTCGTGATGACTTTAAGTGCTGCCATTCCCCCGATGACCGCGGGGAGAATGTAAAACAGCACGAATATTACCGCGGCTCCGGAGATTAAAGTCACTCCCCAATCATTAAGAAAGGTTCCGAGTTTGAACATGGTTTCCTCCTTGGGGCATGAAGGCCCCGACATAGGTTTCGAGTGGTATGGCCACCTTACGCACGGGCTCCGATACTGGCCGGGATTGGTTGGCTTGGGAGCCCAAGCAAGCAACCCGAGCAATCAGTGTATCTAAAACCTCAATGTCTCGATAGATTCTCACTAAAGGATCATTCATCGTTTTTTCTCCTGGTTAAAAGCGGATCAAATAGGTGATGAGCATCAACAGCAACAGCACCCATGCAACGTTCCATGTGGAACACTGTGGCTTTTCCTCACCCCCAAGCCGGGGCTCAGGCATTAACTCAACCGTATGGGCGTCAATGATCTTCGTCACCCAATAGGTATCCTCTTCTATCTCAATTCGGGTGCCTTCACTCAATCCTGCGGTATGCTTGACCGTGAGTAAGATCCGGTCATCCAGCGCTTTCCATGACCCGTCCATTCCTTCTCCTTCCTTGGGGCCGGGGGGGAGTCCAGTGCGTCCACTGTCCCGCTTCCCGGCCCGTTCGGGGCTACCTCCGCAAGAGGTAACGGTTAAAATGTGGGCTCCAAACCAGCGTGGTCCGCTTCCTCAAATCCAGGGCCAACCGGATACAAAACCTGGCCCATGCCTCTTGCTGCTCTATGCCCTGTAATCGTTTCATAATCTGCCTTCCATGCCCTCTTATCGGGCAACCCGGCCAGGAACTTTAATCGATGGCTAGCATGGCTCAATGTTGGGGCTCGTTTTGGTCCTCACGGCTAGCCACCATGGCCCTTCCCTCAGTTGAAAACGGCCCCACCCATTCCGCGTCCTCAAATGGGTGCTGATCGGTGTTCCGGTAATACCATCCCGCTGTCTCATCTAGTTCAATCTCAGTCATTGAACACCTTAAAAGCATTGCCATCCGCATCCCAGCAAATGGTTCGATTCTCATCGGTCAGTTCCCCTTATAGGCTGAAATGATGGGCATCATTGATCCGCGTCCCCATGGCTTGACTGTCTCGAATCCGTCGTACCCGGTAGACACCCGAAAGGTTTTGTCCTCGGTGGTGATAGTCTTGGCTGTACGCCGAAGGACCGTGATGGAGATTATGCAGTTATAATCACAGGCTGATCTCGTGGTGTAGGTTTTCCCTACTTCAAATCCAATTAAGTTTTCCATGGTCATGTCCTACGGTTTGTTGTTTGCGTTACGCTCTAACCTTACTTACCTTATCGGGGTTTATCAAGGTTTCTTGACGTTTTTCGAGAAAAAGCACGAAAAAGTAGCAACGGATAACTCGTTGTTTTATATGGAAAATAAACTTGATAAAGTTGAGGTTGCAGTGTAAAGTTAATTGAAAAGGTGCCGATAAGATAGATAGAACGCGACACATTAACCGGGAGAAACATGATGAGCCAAGACCTTTTTACAGACAAACAGATTGCTCAGTTGCGGGAAGAGTACGGGAAATTTGAACGGATCAGCTGCAAGGCCGGGATTGCGTTAGCTGACAAGGTGGGAGCCATGTCTGATTCGTTGGTGTGGCAGCTGGCCGAGCTAAACCCCCGGATCCCCTTTGTCACCGTGCTAGCCAATAACGTCATAATTCGGAGGAACAGAAAATGAACAGCCCTGAATACATCACAAAAAAGGAACAGTGTAAGGCGTTTTTGCACCACATGGGAATGATGCTCCAAGACTTGCCAGATGCAAGCCAGGACATGCAGGACGAAACCTTCATTACCTGCATGATGTGGCCCACATTGAAAACGATTCATGAGATCACAGAGCAGCACTTTTCAGACAAGGGGGAAAAATAATGGCGAACCACGGGACGGTGAGGCGCTTGTTCTCACACGAAGAATTGATTGACCACCGGGACACCCACGACGAACGGGAGGTCTTTACCTGGACCCTCCTTGACGCCAGGGGGATAGGGTGCGGTCGGGTATGTGACCGATGTGAGGAAACGGTTCGGGCTCAGTACCGGCCCGAGATTTTTGAGGATGGAAATTATGAGTGTGACGAACCAATCGAAACGGAGGATTACTAATGGAACACATGCCGACTCAGTGCCGGGTTTGCGGACAAATGTTCTGGCGAGAAATTATGATGCCTCGGGTCTGTCAGTGCTGCGATCTAGTTACAGCGTTCCAAGAAACCATGGAAGCCAAAGACAAATCGAAAGGAACATCGAATGAGTAGGCCGCGACCATGCCCGTGTTGCGGGGGTCCGGCCTTACTGCTTGGGGTCTTGTGATTCCTCAAGTGGTTCCAGTGCCGGAATTGCGGGGCCGAGTTTAGCCGGAAGATTAAGCGGAAAACATCAACCACAGGAGGGCAAAAATGAGCGACACTCTAACCAAGCGGGGCCAACCCATCTTCCGAGCCGACGCCGGTGAAGGCCGGACCGCCTATGTGACTTTGGGACAGGTGGATGATTGGGCCGCGTACACGCTGGCGACCTTTGCCGGGGTGCCGACCGCGGACAAGTTGTTGGTGTACGGAATGAAGATGAGACAGGAAGAGGCCGTGAAGTTATTCCCGGCCATGAACCCCAACCAGTATCGGCGGTAAAGGAGAATGACGATGAGCTATAAAGAAGAGAGTGTCAAGCAGGGAGGGGGCAAGATGAAGTTGCCCCGGTATGACGTGATAGGGATCAATGCCAAGGGAGTCGTCCTCCGTGACGTGGGACCATGGGATATCTTCCCCACGGTGACGAACGCCGCGGAAGTGGTAGTGGCTGAGTTGGTCAAGCGTCTGATTCTCACTCAAGGCATGAGGTTGTTTTATTCGGACAGCGAAGGCGACCCCGGCGAGATTCTTTTATACGATGACATGACGTTCAAGTGCTTCACCGCCATTGATGAAAATGATTCTTTAGCCTACGGAGCCAGGATAATAATGGAAATCGCCTGATAGGTTGACACTGTAACCTCGGCCCAATATCCTATAGGGTCCGTGTCCAATATTTAACCCAAGGAGGAGAGAATGTACCACGTATGGAACCCGGACAGAGTGAAGGCTCTATTGATTTTGCAGGGAATAACAGAGCCCGAGCTAGCCAAGGAATTTGGGGTGACGCCGCAAGCGGTCTATCGGTGGACGAAGGGCACCAAGCGGCCTACGGTGGACATGATGCTCCGATGGTGCAACCGTTGGAACATACCCCCGAGTTTTTTCTTTGCGGCCAGCAAGGAAGCCCCGGTGCTAGAAATGGAAGAGGAGGCGGTAGGCGTTTAGGTCGGTCATTACTAATACAACGAAGGAGAAATTACGATGGAAGCTCTTGATCCAAAAACTATTATGGACAGGTTAAATGATGAACTTGAAGCCCTCAGAAAAAAAGGGTTCACGGTGGTTGGCAATGTCCAACACTTAAGCCAGGTTCCCCCGCTGCACGTTCCAACGCTTGAGATTGTCGAGGTGAACCCGAACCCGGCCTACGGTGACGTCTATGAGCAGAAGGGCGGGAAGCTCTCAATGACCGCTCAATGTATTCGCAAGTTTAGCAATGCCCTCAACGTGATATGGAGAGGTGGGGAGGTACTGGCCGGGAGTACGCAAAGCTGTATCCGGTTCCGGGCCAAGGCAAGCCGGAAGGGGATTGATGGAAGTTGGCAGCATGTGGAGAAGGACAAAGAGATTGACCTTGACGCGATCTATGATGGGATTTTGCTGAAAAATACTGACCGCTCAAACTATTTCCGAAGCGGTCGGTGCCCGGCTGATAAGTTGCCGAAGAGTTGGAGAGCGACAACCCCGGAAGAGGCCGAGGGTTGGATTGCCCATGAAACCAAAGAAGAAATGATTGAGAAGCGGAAGCACAAGTTGACCAATGCCCAAACCGGAGCGCAAACACGGTGCGTTCGAGAACTCGGTCAACTAAAGGGAACGTATACCGTGGAAGAACTCGCGAACCCTTTTATTGTCTTGAAGATCATCTTCCAACCGGACCCGAACCACCCTCTTGATCGACAGTTCATGCTTCAAAATAGTATGGGGGCCATAGATAGCCTTTACCCTCCATCCTCTGTGGCAGACATGGACCCCAAGCTAGCCCTACAAGCCACAGCCCAAGCCCTACCGGCCCTGGTAGATCCGAAAGGCCCGCCAGCGTTGACCTCGTTGGAATTTACCGGCAACGATGCCGGTGACGTGCAACCTTTTGTTGAGCCCGAGCCTACCGCGGAGGCCAAGCCGATTGAGTGCAGTGCCATTGATCCCAAGCCAGGGAGCGCGGAAGGTGTAACCTTAAACGCGGTCTTAGACTTTGAGGCCAGTGACGCTGAGGAGCAGTGTCGGGCACTCCAACACCTGATAAATACTCGGAGCTTTCATGGGAAGACAGAAAAGCCCCTTAAGGATTTTAGCCTTGAGGAACGGATTGCTTTTTTTGACCATCTTTCCAAGTTGGCCCCGACGACTAAGCAGGTTTCTCTCCCCTGGTCGTGAGCCCCTTCGCCCTGCATGATGGGTTCAAGGTGGTGCTTCGTTGCTTGCCAGCATGTCAAGCCGCGAAGCGCCCATCCTGTCGTTGTGCCTGTGGGGGAACCCTTCACGGTATCAACAATTTGAAGCTCTCCGCTTCACAGTCCCAAGCCTTGAAAGCCGCGGCCAAAGCGTCGATGCAAGGCCGGGCCGATACCTACAACGAGGCCCCCCCGAATGGAGGGTTTATGCGGGTGGTTGAGTTTTGTGATACTGAGCAATTAACCATGTTCGCCAAACCCAAGGAGAAAGACCATGCCGCAAGTTAAACCGCTTATCGCGGGGTCCGTGGTCAATGTCACGACTCAAGAAAGGCTCTATTCAGTTGACGCCAAAATATTCCTCCTCATTGAGGGGGGCAAGCCTCGACCATATGCTAGAAATAAAACAAGCTCTTCTGGATGATACGAGGGTGCTGTTCGAATTGGCCAATACACTCTACCCGTGGTCCAGCGAAATATTCAGCATGGAGTATGCAAATCTTATGGAACACCTCAAGGTCGCGAATATTTGGACCCAAAGTGAGGTCAAGGAGAATAACGATGGACAGTAAGTTTCACAGCCTAAAATATTCCGACTTTGTGCCGGACCCGGAAAGCGTAGCCAAGGCCCGGACCCTCAAGCGAGCCCTCAGTGGAGCATTCTTGGAAACCGTGAATGACCAGAAGTACGAAGTCGATGCCGTGCTGTCGGCCTGTACGGTGTTTTATGGTCAAATCCTTTTGTCCGTGGTGCAACAAAGTAGCTTGACCAAGGATGAGCGAGTGCGGTTCATGAAGATGATTTTAGATAACCTCAATGACACGATGGACGATTTCAGTATGGAGGAAGTCGATGCTTAAATTATTGCATACCGCGGATTGGCACCCGAGAAGCCAAGGGCCGATAGGGGGCAAGCTCTCAATTGACCCCAACACGGGGATGAGTTGGAGCTTGACGGACTTTAACGAAAGCCTTCGCTGGCTTGCCTCAGTCATCAAAGAGGAATCACCGGACGCCATGATCCTTGCCGGTGATGTGTTTGACACTCCCAATCCGACCACCGATGAGTACATGGCCGTGATGAATTTTTTGGAACACATCCGGGCGAATCAAGTCATACCGATATTTGCGGTCAGTGGGAACCATGATATTTACCAAAGCGGGACCGGGGCCGCGGCGACCCACCTCACGAAATTCACGCAGACGTTTTGTGCCCAAGCCCCGACAACCCTTATGCAAGTGCTTCAGGGCCACCTGATCCGGTTCGACTTCTTGCCGTACCCGAGCAGGGGCCGGATCATGGCCACTATGGATCTAAAAGGTGTGAGCCATGAAGAGGTCGATGCCCTCATCAATCGAAAACTATCCGATGTCGTCCGTGGCTTCACGGTAGGTCATGGGGAGGACGAGATAAGGATCCTGATCGGGCATGGAAGCGTGAGTATGGCCAAGGTGAACGAGCAACCCAGGAGCTTAGCCCATGATATTCAGTTGCCGGTGAAGGAGTTTGAGAACGCCTATCACTATATTGCCTTGGGGCACATCCATCAAATGCAACAGCTCACTTCGAACGCATGGTATTCAGGATCTTTAATGCGGCAAGGGTTCGGTGAGGAGCAGGAAGCTAAGGGGGTCTTGATGGTGAGGGTCGATCAAAAGGAATTGGATGTGAAGTTTATAGAGAATCCCCACAGCCGAACATATAAGACTTTGCGTTTGGATGAGTTAGCCGGACTGCATGGTGAGTTTTCTACGGTGTACCGCGTCAAGGCCAAGGTCTCCGCGGAGGAGTTGGCCCGGTATGAAGAGGATATTATTGCTTGCCAGAACACCCTTCCTTACTTTCAAGTGGACGTTGAGGTCGTCAAGGATGACCGGCAACGGGATAGCGGAATGACTAACGGCATGACGCCCGACCAAGCCCTTGACCGATGCCTTGCCAGGGAAGCAATCGAGGACCCATTATTAAGCGAGATTCGATCCACCCATCAAGTCATTATGGAGGAATTACGATGAGACTTTTAGCCTTGACCCTACAGGACTTTGGTTCGGTTGAGTCGGCCTCGGTCAACCTTCGGGACGTGGAGAGTGCCACCATTTCCGGGGTAAACGGAAGCGGGAAAAGCACGGTGTTTGTTGATGCCCCCTTATGGGCCTTGTTTGGAAAGTGTCGGTCAGACACCGACAGCATGATCCGGCTTGGGGCCGTATCCATGTCGGTGTGCCTGTGGTTTTCCCTGGATGGCCATGAATACAGGGTGACTCGTGCCCGTAGCAAAGCCACCAAAGCCGGAAAGACGGACCTGACCTTTGAAGGAAATGGGCCCGATGGGTGGGTGCCTATAGGGGGGGGGAAGGTCAATGAAACCCAAGAGGCCATCCGGTCAGTTCTCAACGCTGACTATGACTTGATAACCGCGACCAACTATCTTGTCCAAGGCCAAGCCGACCGCTTCACGAAGGCGTCCCCTAGTGAACGGAAAGCCCTACTGGCGCAGATTCTACAGCTGGACATATATGACACCCTACGCGGGGCCGCGTCCCAAAAAAACAATTACCTCGCCGGAGAATTGACCGGGTTGGCCGAGCGTCTGGCCGAGAATGAAGTGATAGCCGGTAGGATGTCCAGCTGGGCCAGTGCCATGGACGAAGAGAAAATTAAGATCGAGCGATTGACCGGAGAAACCGTTGCCTTGCGTACCCAGGTGAACAGCTTACGGGAAGCGATCGGGCATAAGGAAGGGAGCTTAAAGGAACATGCGTTGAGGATGGATGTTTTGGCTAGCACAAAGACCCGGAAAGCTGAGTGCGATTTCCGCTTACAGCTTATCCATTCCCGGCAACAGGGTCACAAGGTGATTATCGCCAAAGGGGATGAGATACGATTGGCCGCGGATGCTCATGAAGAGATGAAGGTGCAACTCTCGAATGCGGAACGCTCATTGAACTTGAGCCAAGAACAATACGACATTCAAGTCAAGTTCACTTATGGGTTGACGGAAAGGGACTTAAAGGAGAAGGCCACTCTTGAGCGAATGCAAGCCGTTTTGGCCGAGCTACAGTTCGGGGCACAAAGAGCCAGGGATACCCACTTAGGAGCCCTCAAGGAATTACAGGGAGAAATTATTCAGAAGGGGGAGCAAGTCAAACGGTTGGATGAGTTGCCCTGCTATGAAGAGTTACAAGAGAAGTGTCCGTACACCCTGGAAGCCGTGGAGTTCAAAGGGGCTTTACCGAAGTTGAAGTATGAGTTTGAGAAATGGCAAGGGAAGGACCCGGTGAAGGAATGGAATCCGGATTATCAGAAAGAGTATGACTCCCGGCAAAGTCAAATCAAGAACCTCATGCACAGTGTGACGCCGAAAGACCTTGCCACAGCGCGAGCCCGGAGCAGCACCTTAGAGGCAGACCTCTTGCAGCGCAAGACTGACCGGGCAAAGTACAACAAAAAGCTTAGTGAACTCTGTATCGTGGCCGAGAGCCTTCCTGCCTTACGTGCTGCAGAAGCGGCCTTGGCTCTACTCAAGGATGATGACGCCGCAGAACGGCTCAGTGCCCGGATTTTGGATGGAGAGATCAAAGCCTTACTTGTCCAGTGTTCGGGGTTTGAGGAAGTGGCCAGCTGGATTGATGGGGCTCGGGTACAGGTTGTGACTCTTGAGATTCAAGCCAAGACCGCGGATTCAAATTTGAATGCCGCCGCGGAGCTCCTCGGTACATATCGAAAGGAATGGGATGTCACGAGAGAAGCCGATATCCTTTGTGTAAAAATCCGACAAGAGGCAAAAGAAAAAGAACTTAAGCGGGATGCCGCTCGTAAATTAGTTGAACTGTATAAAGCAATCCCCATCTTTCTCATGGAAGAAACCGTGCCCAACTTAGAATCTTCCTGCAATACCATACTAGAACAAATCAGCACGACCGGGATGCGCATCACTTTAGAAACGCAGAAGGCCAGGAAGAGTAAAGAGGGATTGGTGGATACCCTGGATATACTGGTCCGTGATAGGTTTGGGGAACGACCTTATGAAAACTACAGCGGGGGGGAACGCTTTCGGATTGACCTTGCTGTTCGGTTGGGATTGGCTGACTTACTGAGGCACCGAGCCGGATCCCGAATTGATACCCTGGTTATTGATGAGGGGTTGGGGACGTTGGACGCTGAGGGTTTGGAACTTTTGCGGGAATGCTTAGTTAAGCTGGAAACAAAGTTCCCGTGCATCTTGGTTATTAGTCACGTCGAGGCAGTCCTTGGGACCTTCCCTACCTCCATCACAGTTACCAAGCCCAATGTAACCACGCAAATAGAGGTAATGCAATGAGTCAGCCTACCCTATTCGATGAAGAGCTTGACCAGCAACCAGAGGACTACATAACCGACGTTTTTTTTAATACGATCTATTCATGCCCTAATTGTTCTCGGTTATGGCGGTACCTGCACAATAATCCACGGTGCCCGGAGTGTGACCGCATCGGGGTTGAAATCGCTTGAGCATTACCTGTATCCGTTGCGGGGGGTTCTGGCTTGACGATGGCCTAGACCCTCGGTGCCTGATATGCGGCCACCGCTTACCAGCGATCAAAGAAAGCGAGGCAATCATGGAGCCAGAGCCCAAGCGTAAACGCGGAAGGCCCCCAAAGGTGAGCTACGATGACCGGGTAACCCTAGAGCCTGAGTTGAGGGCACGAAAGCCAAGGAAGGCCCCCCCTGCTCCTATTAACCCCCTACCGAAAGAGATCATACACCCGGACTATCACAGGCAATCTTACTCAAATAAAAACAGCGCTTCCGTAAATTATCCCGACCCTGTGGAGAACCTGAGGATACATGACCAACCCTTCGTCATTTTCCTCGCGGCCAAGTGGGAGCATCTACAGGGAGAGATTGATGACTTAATGGTCCCAGTGAATAAGAAAAAAGCGGAGCAGCAATACCTCTTCGAACTCACACAGGATTACAGGGCACACCTAGAGGCTACTCGTCCGGAAGGTGAGGTTGCTATGTAATTTGGTCATTGCTATATTCCCATAGAACCAACCAACACAAGGAGAAATTCGATGACTAGTTTACTCCCCCGTGTGCTGTACGTTCCCACATACCTCTTCCCCCCGTGCCCTGCATAATTCCCAAAACAGCTATCACTATCGCCGCTCTTCCTTCACTCGGAGATTTTTATGTCAGATGAACAGTTCAATTGGATGCCGTTCGATTGGCGGGACTTCTTGATCGGCACTCAAGAGATGAGCTACGCCGCTCAAGGTGGATACATTCGGCTTTTGTGTCACCTATGGGATAAGGGGCCGATGACCACCGAGGAAATCAAGAAGGTTTTGCCGGGGCTCCGCTCGAGGGATTTAGCCAAAATCCGCCAGAAGTTAGCCAGACCGTGGCCAGATTTAGGCGAGCAAGTTAGCCAATACTTAACCAACCTCCGGCTAGAAAGAGAGCGAATCAAAACTATTGCCTTGAGCGAGAAACGTAAAGAAATTGGCAAGTTAGGTGGTAAGGCGAAGGCTAAAGCTGTAGCAATTGCCAGGAATTTGCTAGAGCAAACGGATAGCAAAATTTCTAGCAAAACGCTACCATCTTACAATACAAAAGACTCTTCTCCGAAGAGTCTTGAAAAACCTGACTTTATAACGCCGCCAAAGCCCGGCCTTATAAAGCCAGTCAAAAAGAAAAAACCGGACCCCGTTCTCACCACATGGCCGAAAGACTTCAAATTGACTTCCAACCTAAAAGACTATGCCCGGCGACAGGACATTACCTACCCCGAGAAGTGCTTCGAAGATTTTAGGGTCAAGGCTATTGCACGGAAATATAAGTACGCCTCATGGTCCTATGCCTTCATGTCGTGGTGTCGTTCCGACCTGCAGAAAAAAGGAGAGCCGGAAATTTATGAACCAGCCTTAAGCCAGGAAGGACCGCCCGATGAATAGACATGAGTTTGATAGGGCCGTGGTGCCGATGTTGAAAGCGTTAGGGATTCACACCAAGACCCCGAAGGCCCAAGTGGATTTACTTTGGGAGCATTACCGAAAGCAGAACCACCTAGACTTCATGGAAGCCTGCAAGTATTTAGGTCGGGGCAACACCGGGTACATCCCCAAGCAAGAGGTTTTCGACGCCGCGGTCTTGAGCGCAAGGGAAATGCGGTTGGTTCATGAGAAAGACAAGGACAAAAAAGATTCTAATACCTGGATGAAGCACGGTCACCCCCCGATAGGGGGCATGTCCCCTGAGGACCGCCTATGGGGCAAGCTGTGTTCCTTGAACTTGCGGGTTCTGGTTTTGAGGAAAGGGGATATCCTGACCCGTGAACAGCGCGAGGCTGTTAGCGAGATAGAAGCCGGGGTAGCGCGGGATGACATTATTAAGTCTCAAGGACACTTGAGGATCGACAACCTACATCCATGTCAATGGCTCACCGAACAAATCAACACTTTCAAAAAGAGATGGCCGAATGAAACCTTTGCGAATCCCAACCATACAGCAAGTTAAGAAATTCAAAGTCGGGCAACGTAAGCCCAAACCGAAGGTGATCTTTCAAGACAGCACTGAGATTGACCAGTGTTTTTTTCTACCGGGAAAGATTGTGAGTCTCAATGAAATGCTTGAGCTTGCCAACTACGCCTTCCACTTCCGGGGAGTGAAAAATAATGAATGGGCTAAAGCCAAGAAAAAGATCGAACAGAAGTTCCAATGGCAGTTCGTTCTCCAAGGGGTTCAACCGATGGGGAAGGCTTGGTTCTTCATCACCTACCAAGAAGAAAATAAGCGCAGGGATAAAGACAATATCGCCGGGGTTGCGAAGAAGGTCATCTTCGATGCGCTCGTGGGAGCCAACCTTCTCCCGAATGATGGGTGGGGAGAGATTGTGAAATGGGATGACGAGTTTGAAATCAAAAAGAAAGACCCCGGTATCCTGGTACGCATGATCCGGCCAGGCACCCCGGAGGGGGATGCCAGGATTCGATATAAGGTCATAGCCTTGATGGAAGCCAAATTGAAAGAGCAAGGCCGGTTACACCCGTGGTTCGTGAGGGAATAGGGTGAATTACTTATTGGGTGGAAAATTACCATGAAATAAGCCCGTAGAATGCCAGCTAGGCCATGGAGTGCCGTAAAAAGCAGGCCAGAACGGGCCGAGGTTTGAATATTATCCCTAGCCCGGCCCACCGGGCAGGGGGACCAGAGAACGCCGGAATTCGCCGTGGTTCTGTGTGGTGGGCCTTAATTTCATTGAAGGAGTGTTGATATGGCTAAGAAGATTGACCCAGAAGGGGAAGTGCCGCAGGAGGAGCCAGGGGTTGACGTTGAGGAATCGGGGGAGTTTCATGCCTCTATGGTGATCGACGTGGTACAGGATGAGGCCACGAGTGACCCTAACCTTCGCAAGCGCCGGCTGGTTCGCCGTGAGGGTCGACCGCTGACCTCAGCGGAACGCCGGATAATTGACGATCAGTTGGTGACGTGCAACGGGGATCTTCACAACCTGGAATCTGAGAAGGCCGCAAGCAATAAGAAGTACACGGGGGAGATTGCCGAGGCAAGGCAAATGATGGACGACGCGATTGAGGTCTTACGCCGTGACACCGTGGATGAAGAGTTTGTGCGAATGGAAACCTTTGACTTTACGAAAGGAACAGTCACCTACACCGACATTGACTCGGGTGAGGTGGTGGATGAGCGAGACATAACCGACGAGGAGAGGCAAACTTCGATGAATTTATAATTTCAATGAAGGAGAAAACCGATGAGAATTGCTACCGTAAAATTTACAGGAGTGTCACAGTACCAGCAAGGAAGGTTCCATGAAACCCCGAAACTTGATGGAGAGCTAGCAGATGATTATGAAGAAAGAACATGGATGATGCGGAGCCACATTGATAAAGAAACAGGAAAGATTGTGGTTCCAGCTAACTCTATCAAGAATTGTATTTCTGAGGCTGCAAAGTTTTTGAACATCCAGATTCCAGGGAAAGGAAAGGCGACATTCACTAAACATTTTGAAGCGGGGATCTTAGTGATTGACAATGTAATCACGGAGGCTAACGCGAAAGATGTTGAACGTGTGGCGGTACTTGGGAATAGTCTTGGGAAGCGGGGTCAACCAGGGCCAAGAGTGAAGAAGAATTTTCCGACCATTCAATCATGGGGGGGAGTGTTTAAGGTTTATATCCTTGATGACATAATCACGGAGGACGTTTTCCGTAAGGTTTTAGAAGGGGCCGGTAAATTTATTGGCCTTGGGGTGTGGCGTCCAAGAAACAGCGGGACCAATGGGCGCTTCAATATTGATAGTATAGAATTTCAAAAGGATTGATATCGGACTAGATAAGACGTGCCCCGGTATGACCAGTTCCGATTTGATGGGATGAGACACGACTTGACCTTATTAGCCCGGACCCGATTGCACTTAACAAGGCGTGATGGGACGAGACTCGATACGACCCGGCCGGACAGCACCGCACTTGATCCGATCCGATTGGACGTGACGTGACTAGATGCGACTCCTTGCCGCTCAGTGATTATTTTCTTGCGAGACAAGACCCCACAAGATCCCACGAGACTCCATTGCATTGAATTCGATGGGACATGATTTGACACGATTCAATGGAACGGGCTTTGATGCGACAGGATAAGGCCAGACATTAACCCTATTAGCACAGGAGAAATCACGATGAATGATCCAACCCCGCACCACCCAAGGCCGTTCGAGAGTAAACCGGAAATTGAAATTGAAGTGCGAGTGTTGAAAACGCGAATGAGTCTGTTAGCTCAGGACCAGACGGTGAGCTATGTAGAGTTGTCAGAGTTGTTAGGCCGTGACCTACAAAGCAAATCGCGCACCGCGTTCCGTCGAGCGCGGGATCAATTGCAACGAGAAAAGCAGATGGTCTTCCAGTGCGAGGAAGGGATACAGATCCGGCGATTGACTGACATTGCGATCCTTGCCACTAGCCCAAAGAAACGCGAACACATACGGCGAACGTCGGTGAAGAATGTCGCGGTTTTGTCCTGTGTGAAGTTTGAGGAGTTGACCGATGAGCGAAAGATAAAACATAACGCCGAAATGGCCGCAATGGGAGTCATTGCTTTATTCAGTAGACACCGGGACCATCGCCGCTTGTTAGAAGTGACCGGCACACAAAACCCTCTTCCCGTGGGAATGGTGTTGGCCTTATTTCAATCAAAGGAGAAACCGTGATGAATGAAACACTTTTCATTGAAAACCCGTATGCCGTTCTTTCGGTAGATGTTTACCGGGAAGATGAGACAAGTCGAATTCTTACCCTGCATGTCAGAACGAAAGCAGAGTGGTACGCCCTGTTTGCCCGGTTGATCGTCTATGGCCACAAAGAACAGAGCATGGTTGTGGTGGAACGTTCACCGGAATTTGTGAACGAAGTAAATATTGAAGAGGAAAAGAACGCCCTGGAATGGCGACTGAAAATGCTGAATGATATTATTGACGCCTCCCTAGCAGGCCGTTAATCAAGAGGGCATAAGGAGAATTCGATGAAGCAAGCCGACCTCTTTGATGAGCCCCGCGGTATCCCGCTCAATGAAAACCATCGAAGATATTTAGTATGGCGCGGAGAGAGTCGTGACGTGTGGATCTTGATCCGTGATCTTGCCTTGAATATGTTGGCTCGGAAGCGGAGGTTTTCCATTGATATGTGTGTCGCCTACGTCCGGTTCAACGCCTATTTTCTAGGCTACAGAGACACCCCGTATCGAATCAGTGACCATCACGTCGCATACTTGGCCAGGGAATTTATACAGCTGTACCCGGAAATGAAAGAGTATATCCAAATCAAGCGAGTGCAGGGAGAACGGGAAGCTCAAGATGAAATGGAGAGGGGGGAAGAATCATGGTGACTACAGAAAAGCTAGAGCAAGCCTTCCGCATACTTGATGCAGGGATGCTGAGGGCCGAGCCGGGGGAGTTGTGTCTCGCGTACAGCGGGGGCAAGGATGGAATTGCGGTTGCCTTGCTGGCCCGGCAACGTGGGATCATTATGGGGATGTGTGATTGGAGTTGGAACTTTGACCAGCAACGGCAGGACATTCACGTAACCGCTGAATTGTTAGGCCTCAAGATAACCTACTATGACCGATTCAATTTGACATACCTAAAGGAACATCCAACGATTCTCTTCCCTCAAACCGCAGGGCCGCGGAACCGGGTCCAGCAAATGAGACAGCGTGACTCAATTGTTCGGTACTGCAAGGAAAATTATTTCAAGGGATACATCACGGGCCGCAAGCGCCCGAAGAATATTGTGAGGAGTACCATCTATGCAATTAAGGGCCTTCTCTCTGTACATCCCTTATGCTTTTGGTCGGAGCAAGATGTGTGGGACTACCTCAAGGATCACGGAGTCAAGACGCCCTAGATCTACGGAACCCGGTTGGGTGAGAAAGAAGGGAATGCCCCGTGGAATCTACACCGGGAATTCCCGACACAGAAAGACAATTGGCAGGTCATTCGAGCGATAGATGGCAACCTGTTTGAGGAAGCGAAGGCGCTAGGGTTGCCGGGTACATTTTAACCATAGGAGAAGTACGATGCCAAAATTCAAAATCGGTGAGGCAGTTGTTCACAAGAGTATCCAAGTAGAACTAACGGAACGCTGGCAGATTGCGGTTGAGGTGGGGAGGTTGGATTCAGCCTTGGCCGTGCCGAAGGTCTATATCATCACCTCAGTTTTTACCGAGGTTTGCTATGGTGGATGCGAACAGGTGTCGTATGCGGTTGAATATGCGGATCAAGGAGTTAAGCGATTCACCGAAGAGTGCTTGATCCCGGCCAAGGAAGTGTACGGTCAGTTCAAGAAATTGTCGGAAGGGCTATTGAAGCTCGAACAAGAGTCAAGGAGAAAAAGACATGCCGACACCGAGGACATTTTTCGGTCCACCTTCACCTCCCCCGGTAAGCAATCAGATAAGCCCAAAGACAAACCTTTGCCCTAAGTGTTCGGGGTTCTATACGTGGGATGGTGAGGAAAGCCGGTGTCTCAATTGCGGGTATCAGTTCAACCCGACGATCATGGTGCCGGTTCGAGAAAGGATCTGTCAGTTGGGCCAGTGCCGGGAGACGGTTTGCTTGGGAAGTATGGTATATTGTGCCGGGCACCTTGAGGAGGTTCGTGAGCGCAAAGGGGTTAAGCAGGAGAATATTCGCAAGATAGTGAATAATCCCTATGGGGACCAAAAGTTCCGGCACAACTTTCCGCTCTCCATGCGGCCCCGGAAGCGTTAGTGTTACCTTCCCTTGACGCGAAAGTGTCCATCAAGGAAACTATCTACTTTGTGGGAAGGGGGGTCTTGCAAGTCTCACCCCTTGCACGGTTTTTCATCGGGCCGCTCCGCCCCCCTTCTCGCTCTTTTCTGTTATGCCTAACATCCATTTCCCCACCCCACCTATTCACGCAATATACAGCATTGACTCCTTCGCCCGAGCCGTGCGAAACATGATAGAGAATCAAAATGTCGATGACAGGACAAGGGCCATGCGGAGATGGGAGAAAGCCAACCCCCGCGGGACACTCGGTGAGTTAAACCAGTACATAGCCGACGAAGGATTTCCCCCTACCATTTATCCGATACATGAGAGGAGGGAGTAATGAACGGAATCTTGAAGAGCATGGAGCGCCTTGAGGTTGATGGGTATCAGTTCGAACATGGAATAATGGACCTTCTCCCCCATCGGTCAACCCTGATCCGGGCCGGGGCCAACACTTATATTCAATACGTGAATGAAGCCGGTGAGCTAGGGACTCGTGAGCCAGTCGCCCGGTACTTGATGACCTCAAGAATTGGCCGGCCATTAACCAGGAGCGAACTTGTTCGATTCACCGGCGATAAGAAAGACTTGCGATATAGCAATATTGTTTTCCACAGCCAGACCGCAAGCGCGAAAGAAATGTACGCGGCGAACGGGGTGGTGCGGGGATACTCACATTGTCTTTGTGGTTGCGGGGGGAAGTTGGATATCGCCGCGCAGGAGCTTAGCCCTCATGCGTTTGTAGCGGGACACTCCCCGGCGCATGGGGTGGTCAAGCAAAAGGGTCGGGCCAAGAGGACAAAGAAGGCCGTTGAGAATTGGCCGGTGGAGGCGGTCTTGGAGGAGGTGCCCGGAACGGATTATTTCACTGTATCGAAAGAGGAGCAAGCCATTCAAGAGGAACAAGCCATTCAAGATGAGCAAGACGAAGCGACCATCAGAGATCACAATCAAAGGATGTTAGATGCGGAGTTGCAGGGATACCGCGGAATGTTTGAGTCGGCCATCCTTGCTATGCCGTGGGAGAAATTCAAGAAGTTGCTGCTCATGGTGAAGGAGCTATATGCCACGACAATCACTCGATGACTATAACGCTTATTGGCCCTTCTTCCTGTGGGGGGAAGGTGAGCAAATCGACGTTCGCCATTTTGCGAATAAATTCTGTGGGGTGAGGTATGCTCCCGCGGAAGTGCGAGTCAAGGAAGTTCATATCAAGCCCGATGGGTGCAATGACGGAAGCCCGAGTGTGATGCTCGTCTTGGAAGCGGATGCTCAGACGCTAAGTTTTCTCCAACTGAGTACCAACGAAATCAAGCCGATCTTTAATGCCCTTAAAGCGATCGTTGAGACGCAGCAACACACTAAGCCAGAGCTATAAATGAGTTACAGTTCCCGTGCAACTGCAAGGAGTATAAGAAGCACATGGTGAGGTTGAACGGTTGCCTTTTGTTGAGCCCGGTCCCCTACACCGGGGACTTATTTTCCTTTTGTCTGTGGTGCGGATCTTTTCTATGGGAGGAAGAACGTCATGAGCCTATTCGACGGACAGCCCCTTGACCTCAAAGACATTGAAGAGAAAATGCAAGGCCGACTTTCGCGGGATAGCGTGACGATGAAAGATAAAAAAGGCCGGGCAACCAGAAGGCAACCATACCATGTCGACCTTGGCCGTGGGCCGCAAGGGAAGCATTGCGCTGATTGCGAACACCTCTTTTATCGGTTGGGCATGAAGCGATATTACAAGTGCGGGATGCACCCGGTGACGAACGGAAATGCGACCGATATCGGTGCGAAGGATTTGGCTTGTCGCAACTTTGAACAGACAGATGAGGTGTTAGAGACTTGTTCCTAAGGTGAAAGTCTGGAATAATACTCGGGCCTATCGAGATTATTCCCTTCACAATCAAGGAGCAAGGTATGAACCTGGACGCCCTAACGGACGAAGCAATACTGCAAGAATACGGAGCGACCTTTTTTTATCCTGACAATGTTACCCCCTCACAGTACGAAGCCCGACCATCCAACCTGTACCACTACCTAGCATATTTCGGCCCTCAAGAAATCCCGATCCCTGCATTCTCCACATTGTTCTACCTCGAAAAGTTTATATGGGGTGGGGTGCAAATGATCGCGGTCAACGGGTCCACCCATACCCGGCAACACTCCCCACACTTCGGGGTCCTGATAACCGGGTACATGCTTAACCAGAAGTCCGCGGAGATTGGTCAGAAGTTCAACCTTCCGTATGTCAACGGGTGTTGTACTAAGCAGGTCTTCCAACCGGAACGGGCCGGAGATCCTACCGTGCAACTGCTTCGCATCCCCTCATTTAGTGCCGAGCAAGCACACCACATCCACAGCACCGTTCGAGTTGTTCATATCCTTTCCGGCAAAGGGGCCGCGATTGTGGGCATGGAGAAAAAAGAGTGCCGCGTTCCCTTGACGCCGGGAATGTCGATGGTACTGGAACCTATGTGCCCTCATCACTTCGAGACGGAAGAGGAAGCCTTGGTCTGTTTGCCGGTTCATGTGTTTAGCTCTAGCGGGGCCAGTGAGAACAACCATCCGATGTTCAACGGAACCTTCATGATGAACCATGGAGCCAGTTAATTTATGACAGCACCAAAGTCCAAAGCCAAAGCCAAGGAAAAGAAGAAGGCCCCTGCAAAGAAGGCCACCCCGGAAACCGTCTTATCGCGGGAATTTAAGCACTTCACCGCGCACCCCATCGGCAAGCTCATTCCCAACCCAGAGAACCCCCGCAAGCACACCGATGATGAGATCATGGTCCTAGTCAAGAATATCAAGCGGTTCGGGTTCACCAATCCCATCCTCTTCCAGAAAAAGACCGGCATAATTATCGCCGGGCATGGCCGGTATAAGGCCGCGGTTTCTATGCACCTCCCCACCGTCCCGGCTATCTCCTGGGACATAGGCAATCAAGACGCCATGGCCCACATGCTAGCCGACAATCGGCTGGGTGAGTTGAGCGTGTGGGACATCCCTCGATTAAAGAACGCCCTGGCTGAGCTTGATGGGCACGGATACGACATCCGATTCTCCGGGTTTAATGACCTCAACGTCGACGTGTTATTGAGTACCGCCGAAGAAGTCAGTTTCCTCAAGAACGCCAACCTGGATGAGGAGAACGGAGATGGAGAAGAAAAGGAACAGGGAGATGCAACCGGGGAGAACGTGGCGAAGTTGACCTTCGCCTTGACCGCCGAAGATAGAGAAGCCGTTCTCGGGTACCTGCAAGCCTACGCTGAAACCAACCAACTCGCCCACACCGCCGCCGCGCTCGTTCACTTGACGCGGGAACAATAAAATGCCCAAAAAAATCTGGCTCAATAAGGATGTCTATTCTCTCGCGTTAGAACGAATGGAACAGACCTTTAAACTGTTTGACACCATGGCCGTTTCTTTCAGTGGAGGAAAGGATAGTACTGCGGTCCTCCATGTGACCTTGGATGTTGCAAAAAATATCGGATGGAAAAAGAAAATCCCTTTGGTCTTTTTTGATGAGGAGGCCATCCCCTTTGAAACCGAACAATATGTACGCCGTGTAGTTGAGCGATACCGTGAGCAGGTAGAGATTTGGTGGTTGTGCCTCCCGGTCAAACATAGAAACGGATGCTCACGGAAGCACCCATACTGGTTCCCATGGGATCCACAAGAGGAAGAGAAATGGGTCCGGCCCTTACCGCCCGAAGCGATACAGACGTGGCCCGGATTCCCCACGGAGCCGGGCCAGGGGTTCACTATCCCTGACACCTTGGGGTTACTGTTTGACCCGAAGAAGCACGGACAGACCGGCATTGTCCTGGGCATCCGTGGGCAAGAGAGTATTACCCGGTTGAGGATCTTCCTCAGGGGTGGGGGCCGGGAGAGTTTGTTTATGGTGCCCTATACACCGGACACCACCCACAAGGGCCTCCAACGGCACAACGTGACGAAAATCTATCCGGTGTACGACTGGACCACCGATGATGTTTGGACAGCCCCGAAGATCTATGGATGGGATTACAACCGGGCGTATGACCACATGGCCAAAGTTGATATGTCCCCCAACGATCAACGGTGCGCTCCCCCGTATGGTGAGGAGCCCATGCGGGGTCTATGGACCTTCGCTCAATGCTTTCCTGATATTTGGGATAAGATGCAGGCCCGTGTTCCGGGGGCTTCGACCGCGGCCCGGTATGCCAAGACGACGCTCTATGGGTTCGGCATGAAATCGACCAAGATGCCCGGCTTAACCTGGAAGGAGACTTTGGTTTCCTACATGAACCGGCACACCAGCAACAGTCGCAAGATAGTTGCAGAACGATTGGAACGGGAGATCACTCGACATTACAAGCTCACCAAGGACCCCATCGTGACGCAATCCCCTCACCCCATGACCGGGGTATCGTGGCAATGGCTCGCGTCCCTTGCCAGCCGCGGGGACTTGAAGAACCGGAGACAGCCGAGAATATTTCGTTATCATGAGAAAGACAACCCTGAGACAATCAGGGCATGGGACAACTACCGTAAGGAGCAAAACACTTGGACTAAGGAGGATGAATAATGGAAGAATTTCAAGACGGTTCGTTTGGGGAAATCAATGATTCGAAAATTTTACTGAAAAAATTAACAGAGGACATTCCCAAGAACATTAAGAGCATACACTTCGGGACGAGAGCCCAACTGGAAGCCATTAAAAAAAAGGCCGAAGCCAATAGTAAAATCGAGGCCCGGCTATGCAACTTGGAGGACGTGATGAATGAAATTTCTATTTCACGAAGAGGGTTTATTCAGTTGCCCACGGAGCGCCAAGTAGAACTTATGAGGCTCAGACTATGATTAGCTCCCAACCTATCAGTAAGGTGAAATGGGTAGATTGGAGAGACTTGACCGCGAATAAGTACAACCCGAATCATGTGGCACCGCTGGAACTCGAACTCCTCAAAAAAAGCATCCTTATGTGTGGGTGGACGCAACCGATTGTCGTGCGAAGTGATTATGAAATCGTTGATGGGTTCCACCGCTGGACCGTTGCGCAAGACCCCGTGGTGGCTCTCCTCACGGAAGGGGAAGTGCCGATTGTGTTTATGAGTATCGAAGCAGATACGGCCAAACAGATGGCCGCAACGATTACCCACAACCGGGCCAGGGGAACTCATGGGGTTATGCTCATGGCCGATATGGTTCGATCCTTGAAAGACAAGTTCGGGAAAGACGATGAATGGATGATGGCCAACTTAGGGATGGAAGAAGAAGAAGTGGTTCGGTTGTATGACAGCGCGGGGAGCCCGGATGTGGTGGGCACCGAAGAGTTTAGCCGTGGATGGGTGCCAGAAGGGTTGAAAGCGTGAACTCGGTAGCCGTGAGACATTGCGGGGCCAAGAATCGACAAGGCCAACCGTGCAAGAACTGGCCGATGCAAGGGAAGCGCCGGTGCAAATTTCACGGGGGGAAAAGTTTATCAGGAATCAATAGTCCTCTTTTCAAAACAGGTCGGTGGAGCAAGTACCTTCCAACCGGACTAGGGGAAAAGTACGAGCTCATGCAACTTGACCCGCAAGCCAAAACGCACGGGCCGGACATACACCTACTGGACGCCAAGATTGCGGAGCTACTTGAGGAAAGCGGAAAGGGGGATTTAGGGGAACAGTTAAAAGAAATCCGTCAAGCATGGGAAGCCTTCCGTGAGGACAACCGCAAGGGTCGGCACATGGCCGCATCCACCCTTCGCCTTGACCAAGCCATCAAGGAGGACCGGGCCTCTACCGGGCAATGGGATCGGATCTTGAATACCATGGAGGTGCGAAGGAAAACCCTAGACAGTGAACAGCGCCGAATGAAAGACCATCAACAGATGATCCCCACGGAAGAAATGCTCATCCTCGTGAGGTACATTTCCGAAAGTATTAAGTCCGCCCATGCGAAATATACTGACCCCCTCACCGCTCGAAGAATTTACGGCGACATTTCAAGAGACATCCAGTTGTGTATTTCTCGATACGCTGGATCAAGAACTCAATTCACAGAGTGACCAAGCCATCCGGACGGATGGGGATGACTGGCAATCTTGGCTCTTGCAGAACTTCGCCCTGCATTACACCTACGCCGGGGGGGGAACCTGCTTTAGTTATTTTCACGAGGACCTATGGGAATGGATCTGGTCTATCCGGCCCGGCTCCCGACCGAATCCCTTTGTGGCCGTGTGGTCCCGTGAAACCGGAAAGAGTACCAACGCGGAACTGGCCTGTGTGGCGCTCGGCCACCGACGTATTAAACGGTACATCCTGTATATTTCCGGCACGCAAGCCCAAGCAAACGATCACGTCGGGAATATCGAGAGCGCCTTGGAGGCCACCCACCTTTCCGTGGTGGACGCCGCGTTGTGCAAGCGCCGCCTCGGCAAGTACGGGCAAAGCAAGGGATGGAGTCAAAGCCGGTTAAGAACACGAAGCGGATTGACCATTGACGCGGTAGGGTTGGATGCGTTTGGCCGCGGGGCCAAGCTAGAGAATCAACGGCCTGACTTCATTATCCTTGATGATATCGACAAAGACCATGACAGTGAATTGATCGTTCAAAAAAAGATCACGACCCTTACCAAAAAAATACTCCCTTCTGGCTCCCCCGATCTGGCCATCCTTGCCGTTCAAAACCTTGTCCATGCGAACAGTATCTTCGCCCGGTTACTCGATGGCCGTGCTGAATTTCTCACCGGGGCCGTGATGAGTGGGCCAATCCCGGCGATCAAGGAACTTACCTATGTCAAACCTACCGAGGGCCGAATCAAGATCACCGGGGGAACGCCGACCTGGAAGAACCTTGATGTCAAACGATGCGAAGACCTGATCTATGACATTGGGTTGACCGCGTTCCTTGCCGAATATCAGCATGACAAATCCGCTCAACAGGGGGCCTTCTTTGCCGACCTATGGGCGGAGAGCGTGTTGGTGCTGGAACCGTTTGTGGTTCCGCGCTCCTGGCCCATTTACCGTTCCTTTGATTATGGTTATGCGAAGCCGTTCTCGGTAGGATGGTGGGCCCGAGCCGATGGGGACGTGAGCCCAACCGGGCACCGCCAATATCCGAAAGGAACACTCTTTCGGATTCACGAGTGGTATGGGTGGAACGGCAAGCCGAACCAGGGGGCTCGGTTGAATGCCGAAGACATTGCGGATAAGATAGTAGACATTGAAAATAGAACGCCTGTGTTGCAACGCCGTGTTCGGCCAGGCCCCGCGGATAGTTCAATTTGGGATGGGCCACCCAACAACAACATCGCAACGCAGATGTCATCCCATAAAGTGTTCTGGTACCCGGTTGATAAAGGACCGGGGAGCCGGGTCAATGGAGCCCGGTTGTTTCGTGAGTTAATGACCGCCAGTAACAAAACCCCGATGACGCAAGCGGGAGTTTTCTTCTTTCGAACATGCGATCAAATCATACGATGCCTTCCCCAACTACCCCGCGACCCCGCGGACCCGGATGATGTGTTTACCGATGCCGAGGACCATAACTATGATGAAGCTCGGTACATGATGCAATGGAAACCAGTGCCGGTTCGCTCCACTCCGACAGTGGGGATGTATTAAACCTCATGACCACTTAAGGAGACTTGCCCATGTCAACAGAGAATGTCCAAAACCACCACCCGCTTTATGACGAGATCCTTCCTGATTGGGTCATTGCTCGGGATTGCGTGAAGGGGCAACGACAAATCAAATCCAAACGCGAAACCTATTTATCGGCAACCAGTGGGATGCGAAAGCGGGGCATGAGTGCGGGACAGGAAGGGCTCAAGCAATACGAAGCCTACTTGCTGCGTTCTGTGTTTCCTGATTTATGTCGGCCAGCCATAAACGCCTTGGTCGGCACTATGCACCGTGAAGAGGCTGACATTCAATTGCCGGAAGGAATGGAAGATGTTCGCCTCAATGCGACACTGGAAGGTGAGGGGCTACAAACCCTGTTGCGTCGGATCAATGAAGCGCAGTTAATAACGGGTCGCGTTGGGCTCTTGGTTGACGTGCCGGATGGGTCAGAAGGGATTCCATACATCACCGTGTATGAAGCAGAAAAAATAATCAATTGGGATGAAAGCCGCAGAAAAGATGGGAGGCTTAAACCAGACTTAGTGGTGCTGGATGAAAGCGCCAGTGAACGGACTAGTGAATTTGGATGGGAGTATGTCCAGAAGCACTTAGTCTTGGATCTTGTCCAAGCAGCCAACGCGAACGAAATCATAGGGAGCAATACCCCGGTACCTCCACAGCAAGGGGCCGTTTACCGTTCACGCTTGATGGTCAGTAGCGAAATCAATAGGCAGAATGAAGGGGTCAACCGACAAACTGAAGTGACCGCTCAAGGTGCTGGAAGCGTTCAAGGGGTCATCCCTCAAATCCGGGGAACCACCCTTGAAGAAATCCCTTTCATTTTCTTGGGGAGTGTTGACCTCTCTGCGGACCCGGACCAGGTGCCAATCCTGGGACTTGCGAACTTAAGTCTTGCCATCTACAGGGGGGAAGCTGATTACCGGCACACCCTTTTTATGCAAGGCCAGGATACCTTAGTCATTATTGGAGACATAGGGGATGAAACCACGGGAAAATCACGTATTATTGGAGCGAACAACAGCCTAGACCTCCCTATGGGTGCGGATGCCAAGTACATTGGGGTATCCAGCCAGGGTCTCGGAGAACAACGGCAAAGCCTTGAGAATGACCGCAACCGGGCGAGTGAGCTTGGGGCCAACCTTCTGTCTAGCAGTAAGGGAGGGGGCAAGGAGGCTGAAGAAACCCTACGGATCAGGGTAGCCGCCCGGACCGCCTCAATTCTCACCGTCATCAAGGCCGGGGCTGAGGGCTTGGAGAACGCCTTGAAGTTTATGGCCAGGTGGAGAGGGCTTGATGAGACCGAGGTTGTAGTCACCCCCAACACTGACTTTATCGGGGATCAGTTCGCACCGAAAGACTTGGTTGACCTTATGACAGCGAAGACCCTAGGGGCACCACTTTCACGGGAAAGCGTCCATAGGTGGATGTCGGAGAAAGATGTGACTAATTTTGATTTAGATGAAGAATTGGAAAAGATTGAGTCTGAGGAGCCCATAAAGGGCCAACCCGATCCAGAGGCCGAGGCCGCGGCCAAAGCCGAAGATCGTGAGTTTCAGTTGGCCATGTTAAACGCCGGGGGCCAGGGGCCAGGGCCAGGGCCAGGGCCAGGGCAAGGACAAGAGCAAAGGGTGAAAGGGCAGGGCACCGGAGAACCAGACCCCGACGAGGATCCACCTCAGGGTAGGCAAGGCGGAAGAAGGCGTCGAGGTAGGTAATGGCCCAAACCGCCAATGAAGAGATTCGTGACAAGCTGATTGTCCACCAAACCGAACTTCTCCGAGCAGCTGCGGGGGTGGGCCGGGAGATGACTCAGCTTTTGAATGCCGTTGATCGTGACCTCAGGGGATTGATAGAGCGTCGTATGGATGTCTTGACCTCAGACCTTCCCCGGTTTGGCAAGGTCAGGACTAGGCGCCTTCTCAAATTGCAAGAAGGTATCCGTGAACTACAGCGGCCCGTATGGAAGCAAGTCCGGGGTGAGTTGCGGAGCAATATTCTTGAGCTGGCTCAAATGGAAGTCGCCTTCGCCGCTAATACCATCACCTCCGCGTTACCCGTAACGGTCGCCTTAGACCTTCCCAACACACAAAACCTTAGAAGGATTGTCACCTCGCAACCCTTTGAAGGGAAAATCTTGTCCCGGTGGGTGACCGAACTTGAGGCCGCGGACCGTGCCCGCATGATGGGGCAAATTAGGATTGGCCTTGTACAAGGGGAAAGCTCAGTGCAAATAGGTCGCCGGGTCTTTGGAACCAGTACACAACGATTCAATGATGGGGTACGGAGGACCACACGCCGGAACATTCAAAGCATAGTCAACACCGCGGTAAGTTTCATAAGCAACGAATCACGACAGGAATTGTACGTAGCCAATAAAGCGATCATCCCAATAGAAATTTATGTGGCTACCCTGGATGCCAGGACCACCGATATTTGCGCCTCACTGGATGGCAAGCGTTTTGAGGTTGGCAAAGGCCCTACCCCCCCTGTCCATTTCAATTGCAGGTCATTGAGGACTCCGGCTGTTAGGGGTAGGCTCCTCGGCACACGTCCCGCCAATGCAACCACCAAAAAAATGCTCGAAGGGCTCAAGGGTGATGAACGCCGGAGGGTGGTTGATGGGTTAGTAGGCCAGGTTCCCGCATCTGAAACCTATCAGGTTTTTCTAAAGAAACAGACGGCCGCATTTCAAAATGATCGGCTTGGGGTGACAAAAGGCAAGTTGTTCCGGAAGGGAAAATTGACTGTCGATAACTTTGTGAATGACGCCGGAAAGTCCTTGACGTTGCCGGAATTACGCAGGTTGAACCCCCAAGCCTTTAAGCTCGCAGGTATAGATTGACCCGACCACCCTTTACAAAGCTTTCCGTAGAGGGTAGAATTTTAATCGTTTAGCGGAAGGATTTTGCATGAAGCTCAAAGCCAAGTACGACAAGATCGAAGACATCCCGGTCGAATACCGGGATTTGTTTGAACAGCGCGGACAGTCAGAACCGGGAGCCAATGATGGTAAATGGGTCCTCATCAATATCGAGGGCCTAGTCACCGAAGGCAATGTGCATAAGTTGGAAGTGGCCAACCGGAAGCTCCGAGAGGAACGTGATGGCCTCAAGGAAAAGGTCGATGCGTTCGGTGAACATACCGCCGATCAGTTTCACACCATGGAAGATAAGGTGTCGGAACTGGAAGCGCAACTGGCAAGCTTGGGCAAGCCAGATGACGACAAGGTGAACTCGCTAGTTGAAGCGCGGATCAAATCCAAGCTCGGGCCGCTGGAACGCGAATTGAAGCTAGCCAAAGACGGGTGGGAAATCGAGAAGGTGTCAACGACGGACCTTCGCGGTACCATTTCAAAAATCAATGTACATGACGCCGTTCGCAAAGCCGCGGAAAAGATTAAAGTCGTCCCTACGGCGATTCAAGACCTCTTGATGTTGTCGGAGAGAGTCTTTGAAGTGGTTGAGCAGGATGGCGGTAGGCGAGTCATTACGCGGGATGGAGTCGGTTTAACGCCTGGACTCTCCCCGGAAGACTGGCTTACTGAGATTGGCCCTAGTCGGCCCCACATCTTCCCGCCTTCCCACGGAGCAGGTTCCACGGGTGGGGGTCAAGGTGGAGGCATGAACGGGGACAATCCCTGGATGAGGGCAAATTGGAACCAAACCAAGCAAGGCGAATACATCGTCAAGCAAGGAGAGGATAAAGCGCACCAAGCGGCCAAGGCCGCGGGGTCCAGTGTGGGGGCCACTACTCCCCCGGTTGCTGCAAAGTAGGATAGACAGACTGACCCAACACGCTCGGGCGTGAAATATTTTTTCACCCGGTGTTGGAGGAACCTCGGGGGACCTCCCGCCTTTCGTTCCAGTTTTTTCTGGAACTTAACTTTGGAGGAGAACCCTTATGGCTACAGGTCCATTAGTCCAAGTTTCTGATATAGTTGTTCCTCAACTTTTCACTCCTTACGTCCAAAACCTCACCGAGCAGAAGGCCAGACTCGTACAGTCTGGCGTTCTAAGTAGGAATCCTTTACTGGATGCATTCCTAGCCGGTGGGGGTTTAACCGTCAACATGCCGAGCCAGAATGACTTGGATGATGATGTGGATAATGTGTCGACCGATAGTGTGGCGGACGTGATCGCCGCTGACTATGGGGCCGGTACTCCCGCGACACGCCTCGATAGCGCACCATTGAAAATCAGTACCGCGACAGAGATTGCGGTCCGGCTGTCACGAAACAACAGTTGGTCTAGCGCGGATCTTGCTGCGGCCTTGGCCGGGATTGACCCGTTGAACGGGATTATGTCTCGAGTCGGTTTCTATTGGGCGCGGCGACTTCAAGCGGTCTTTATTGCAACCATGAACGGGGTCATTGCTGACAATGTGGCGAATGATTCCGGTGACTATGAGAATGACGTATCTGCCGCGGTCTTTGTTGATGGAGTGACCAACTTCACCGCGGAAGCCTTTTTGGATGCGACCGTTACCATGGGTGATTCCATGGATCAACTCGCGGTCATGCTGGTTCATTCGGTGGTATTCAACCGGATGCAAAAAAACAACCTTATTGACACGGTAAAGGATTCAGAAAGTGGATTTGAAATCAGCCGCTTTATGGGTCGACATGAAGTCATTGTCGATGATGCCTTGCCGAATGCTACCAGTGTGTATGACACCTGGATCTTCGGGTTAGGTGCTATGCAATGGGGGGTAGGGACGCCCAAGGTTCCGAGTGAGGTGGCTCGTGAACCGCAGGCCGGTAACGGTGGAGGACAGGAGATATTATTCAACCGCTTGGAGTGGGCGCTCCATCCTCGCGGCCATGCCTACACCGGGACAGCCCCGAACGGTGGACCAGGTAACGGCACCGGAGCCAACCAACTCAACAACGCCGGATCATGGAATCGGGTGTTGCCAGAACGCAAGCAAATTAAGTTCGCCCGGTTGGTGACACGAGAAGCCTAATCTCGTTCGCTGAACGAGAAACGGGGGTGGTCTTCGGACCATCCCCACTTTTCACCACTCACACACAAAACCGGAGGACTTAATTATGGGAAAAGGAAACCCAAGGGCTCATAAACGGGCCAACGTCAATCAAGGCGTCCAGAAAAAACGAATCAAAATCAGCGCGGTTCCTATCGTTATAGATGGGGCAACCGGTGTCGGTTGGGGCACCGTGCCTATCGGTGACTTTCCAGAGGGGAATATTCATTTCATATCCGCGGTTGCTTACCTGTCAGTTGTCGGAGCCGGTGGACAAGCTGGGCTATCCGACACATGGGCTGGTGACTTTGGAATAGGAACAACCCCCGCCTCTGACGGTACGATTACCGGGGCTGACGTGGACATCATTCCTTCGACCGCGCTTGCCGCGGCCACAGCTGAGGTTTCCCCACGAACCAGGGGGGCTTCTCTTGCCGCTGCGCCGATCGCCATTCTTGACAACACGACTGGCTCATTGGAAATCAACGCGAGCGTCCTTGTGGATGACGCGGACATTTCAGCGGATACGATGCTGGCTACCCTGGAAGGAGAACTGGATATCGCCTACATGGTTCTCGGTGACGATTAACCACCAACGGAAAGCGGGGGCCAACCCCCCCGCTTTCCTCTTTTACTTTTTACCGAAGGAGCCTTATGACCACCGACACAGCACCCAACTCAACTTCAATTCTCGATGCCCTCAAATCCCTGGACCCCACCGATGACAGTCATTGGACTGTAGATGGGTTTCCCAAGGTGCCGGTCATCCAAGTTCTTTGCGAAGATAGCGCCATCACTCGAAACGCGGTTACCGAAGCATGGCCGGAATTGACTCGGGCAAAGGCCCCGGAACTTCTTGGGAGTCATGCACCCATGGAGCAGGACGCGGAAGAGGTGGCACCCTTCTCCAAGCCTTCTGTTAATCCGGGGCCTCCTCAAGTGCCGGGATGGTTAGCCCTTGAGGTGGTAGATGAAGAGATCATGGCCATGGACCCTCGGCATGTTTGGAATAATCACGAGCTAGTAAACCGGGGAATCAAGGAGTTCAATCAGCAGATTCATGAACTGGTTCGACGCCGGGAACAGATCACAAAAAAGCTGGCAGAGCTTGGGACTCGCTGCTCTCAGTTGAGTGCCCGGCATGAACGCATTGCTCCGAATGAAAATCAACAGGGGATACGGGCCTACATCGAGCGACAGAATGAGTCTCGGGCCAAACGCCGGGAACAGGCCATGGCCTTTTTGAAGTCACACACCAATCCCGGTGAGGTGAAAAAACTATTAGAGCATCGGGCACCTATTGACGTTGCCCTTAATGTTCGAAAGCCTGCATTCGGCACACAGCGGCCCGCCTACGGGGCCGTTCGATAGGAGGGGTCTATGCCTCACGCTCAAGAGTTACTTGCAAGGAAGCGCCGGTTAAGCAACGGAGGGCGGTCTTTCCAGCACCGGACCCACACCATTATCGGGACTTCCGCGGTGGGGGTAACCCCGTTAGTAACCGACGACCTATTCCCTGACCGCTTGGCCCCGATATTTTTTGAGGTCGAGTTGTTGATTCTTTCGAACGCCGGGGTTCACCGTGGTTTGATTTTTGAGTTTGGAAGCAGCACACGCGGAGCCGCCGCTTGGGTGGGGGATGAAACAATCGGATTGACAGCGGGGGGGCTCACCACGGAACAGGCCGTTGCTACTTGGAACAACGGGGCCGAGTTGGGGGTGGGCCGTATCTTTAAGCTGACCTTGGCTATTAGTCCGGGGGAAGGGCTAGTGAGGATCTATGATCGAGGTATACGTCTTGAAAGTGCCGTTGCCAGCGGGGGAGATTTTAACGGGGATTGGGCTGACACAGACAACGGGAGTTTCGCCCTTGCCCTGGTTGGCACCGTCGCCCAAGGCGTACCAGTTGCCTCACAGATTACCCCGAATGGGTTTGCTGTGGTTGGGCCGCTTCGTGTGTTTGCCGGGAGCAAGCTGACTCAATTGGTCTAGCGAATTTATAAGGAGACTACATGCCGGAATATGTAGCGGGAAACATTTTCATGCGGGTGCCGCATGGTTTCATGAAGAAAGATGAGAGGGTTGATTCTCATTCACACCATTTCGATCATGTCACGCTTTGCCTGAAAGGCAGCATTCTGTTCCAGAAGTTAGATGGTGAAAAAGGAAACGTGGTGCATAGTGTCAAGAAATCGGCATATGAGCTAATGCCATGGATTCTGACAGAGAAGGGGGTCTTCCATGCCATTACAGCACTAGAAGACCATACAAGTTACGTCTGTATTTATTCTCATAGGCGAGCTGATACCGAGGAAGTGGTGGAAGAATATACGGGTTGGCAGGATGCGGTGGACTGATGGCTGAATTATTGATTAGGACTGTAGATAAGGTCAATGTCAATAGTCGAATTAAAAATTCAAAATGTTCGAAGCGCGGAGATGTGATTGCGATCTTTGAGGATAATTGGCCTTGGTCTGTGAAGGAAAAAACAAACCCGGAATGGGTCATCAAGAAATTTCCAGGTATTCTTGCTAGTCAATTGTCTGGGTTTTTAGCACCTGAACCTGGGAATCCCTTACTTGACCCGTATCTTCAGCGACGGGCATTTACTTTTAATTTTGTGGCTATCTTACCGGCGCGACCAACATTGCCTGAGGTGTTAGCTGTGCAGAAAATAAAACTTCCATGGAGTGATCGAGCTCCATAATGGCTGCTATCTTTGAGACAATTGATACTGGCGGGGGTGGAGATTTTACGTCTTGGCAGGCATGGGAAGATGCCATTCCTGTTACCACTTCACCTGATTCATATACGGGTGAACAAATTGATGAAGAGATTAGCGGTGCTGTTTTGGTAATTGCTGGGCATACTACCACACCATCTACGTTTATCCAGATGACAGCTCAAGCTGGCGCATCTTTTGTAGATAACTCCGGCATTGAAACGAATGCTTTAGAGTATGATGCAACCAAAGGAGCAGCCTTTTCGAATACCAATAATTATATTACGCTGATGACTCCAACCGATGATGATATTTTCATCAATAGGTTGCAATTTGAAACGACTTCTACATCTAGTATTACGTTGTCAAATGGTGGTGGGACACAATCAGAAACGGTAGAGGCAGATCAATGTATTTTTGAATTTAATAATACGGCAGGCTTTCATCCTGGTGGACCTGGGTTCATCATTAAAAATAGTTTGGCCATACAACGAGCGAGCGGGGTTTCTCAAATTATAGAAAGCTTTAATGGCCCGAATTTTTTTAATTGTACCTTGATTTGCCCTGATAGCTTAACGCCGGCCACAAATGCCATCTCGTCTGCGCATGGTACAGGGGTCATTCAAAACTGCCTAGTTTTCGGTGCGACAAATGTGTTTGTGGGATCTACGTCATGGACCTCAACTACGAATTTAACAGATGATGCTTCTGCCCCCACAGGGTTTACAACACAGGCATTTACGGATCAATTCGAAAATACTGATAACGATTTTAGGCTAAAGAGCGGTGCCGATGCCATTGACGCAGGCACAGATGACACTACGAATGGAACACCATCAATCAATGGTGTGGCGCGAACATCAGGTAATTATGACATTGGGGCCTGGGAATTTGTCGCTGCTGGTGGTGGTCAGGCATGGCCTTCTCGTGTCAAGCAAATGTCCCATTTATTAAACAGATAGGAGTTAAAGCCATGGGAAGAATTTATACAGTGGTGGTTCCAAATTTGGCTGTTGCACTTCAACAGGATTTATGTTCGGCCCTTTCAGGCTCAGTTCATTCTTTGAAATTATTGAGCGGGATTGTTACTCAAAATTCAGATGTTGGGGATGCCAATGCAATCTTTCTTCGGTTCATCATAAAAGTAGGCGCGGCAGCGGGATCAGTGGGAGCAGCGGTGACACCTGAGCCAACCATAGATGGTGTTCCCGTTGCCGATTTTACAGCGCGAAGAAATGACACCACGCGAGGAACGGGTGGGACCAATCTGCATGAAGAAAATGTCAACATGCAAATTGGATGGTTCTATCGTCCGATTCCAAAAGAGATGATTAAAGTTTTCAACCGAAGAATCACTATTGAAATTCCTGACGTACCAGTAAGTTCTATGGATATGTCAGGCACGTTTTACTTTGAAGAAGAAGGCTGAATAACTTGGGCATTTTTAGACCGACAATTCACTACAGTCGGTTTCGTTCGATTAGATGGACGCATGGGAAGAAACCACCACTCTTGTCTGGTGACTTAGCTTATTCATTGAACCTCACAGGGGATATTCAAATCGGCCAATTCTTGTCTGGGGCTTTGGCTTACTCCCTCACCCATACAGGCAACATTCAGATAGGGAAATTTCTTGCAGGCGACTTGGCCTATTCCTTAATTTATGCGGGGGATCTTTCAATTGGTAAGTTACTTGTTGGGAATCTTTCTTATTCATTAACAGAAGCCGGAGACATTCAAGTAGGAAAATTTCTTGCTGGTGCCTTGGCTTATTCCCTCACCGAAGCCGGAACAATTCAAGTAGGAAAATTTATAACGGGTGCCCTGAATTATTCGCTTGTCCATGATGGGACGTTGCTAGTTGGTGGAGTAGATTTGGCTGGCGATTTGAATTATTCCCTCACTCATGCAGGCACGATCAAAATTGGTAAATTTCTTGCCGGTGCCTTAGCTTACTCCCTCACCCATATAGGCGATCTTGAGATAGGAAAATTTCTTGCCGGTGCGCTTGTATATTCTTTGACTCACTCAGGAACTTTGACGATAGAGACATTGCTAGCCGGGGACTTGGTTTATTCCTTAACGGAACTTGGGGATATTCAAATCGGTCAATTCTTGCAAGGAGCTTTAGCCTATTCCTTGAATGAAGCTGGAAGTATTCAAATCGGGAAATTCCTGCAAGGCGCACTCAATTACTCTTTGACCGAAGCAGGAACTTTGACGCTCGATATTTTATTGAGCGGGGCTTTGAATTATTCCTTAGTGGAAGTGGGAGCAATTCAAGTAGGGCAATTGCTTACGGGGAATCTTAGTTACTCACTCACCGAATCAGGTGATGTGCAAATCGGGATAAGTTTAGTCGGACAAGAAACCATGACCTTGACATTAAATGGAACGCTATCCGTCACGGCAGCTATTTTCAGGGTCTTGATACGGATCAATGAAGCATTGAACACGCCAACGCCAGTGAATGAAGCGCTGGATATTCATCAAACGACAGGGGAAACACTAACCGCTTGAGGAGGGTTTTGACATGAGCATTCCTAAAGATTCTGGAATTCCATATTCGGAGAAAGCTAAAGATCGGTACAAGGAATTGACTGATAAGATTCCTGTCCCTGCATTATTAAAAGAATGGGCGTCCCTTATGAGTGCCCGGCACGGCGAAAAAGTAAAAGTGCATCAATCTGTATACACCAACTGGCTCACGGCATTGCTGATCGTGAGGTATGGAGAAGCCGAATCTTTTTGGCCGAAAGAGTTTTCAGATAAGGATATAAACCGAGCGGCCCTTTGGCTCCGCGGCAAAATGCCAGAGGGCGTTTCCTATCATCCAGAGATAAAAGGGAAGGCCGACTCTATTCTAAATGTAGGCTTGCGAACGCTGGTCCTGGCCTTACTTGGGGGCTGGCTGGCTTGGTCAGTCGACCCAATGTTTCTGCTTTCCCTTCCGATACTTTTTGGGACAGCACTGACCGACTTGTCAGAAGACAACATGATTGAAGGGTTCAATCGAAGCAAGCTTTTAGTGATCGCTGATTGGACTACCCAAGCCTATTCGGTTGGTGACATCGTTCAACCTGCAACATGGAATGACCGCTTGTATCGGTGTGTAGTGGCTGGAACATCAACAGGATCAGAGCCAGCCTTTAGCACAGTCATAGGAACGGAAACCACGGATAGCGGAGGCGTGGTTTGGCAAACCTGCGCGGTGGGGCCATTGAAGGAGCCAATCTATTGGGCGTTATATACAGCGGCACCCGGAGAAACAGGAGGCGGGACAGAGGTGACAGGCGGGGCTTACGCAAGGACAGCGCACCATCCACTGGATGCGAATTATGATGTGCCTTCGGGTGGTACGGGGCAAACAGCGAACACGCTTGCAATCACCTTCCCGGCACCATCCGGGGCCAATTGGGGCACAGTGGTTGCGTTCGCTAGAGTGGACAGGGCAACGGGTACGGCCAGCATGTTTTCCTATGCGTCATTGACTTCTTCGGTAGTGATTAACGATGGCGATCAAGCCCCACGTTTTGCGATTGGTGCGCTCACCTCAACCTGGGCTTGACCATGTCACTCTTGCCGACAAAATTCGTGAAAGTCATCAATGAAGGCAGCACGGCTGTCTATACCCTTCCGCAATTGCAGGATGAGAACGAGCTTCCCATCCTGCTTGCGGACATTGATAGTCTCACCATTACTTTGTGTAACTTGCTTGACGGAACAACCATCAATTCTAGGCTGGACCAGAACGCCCTCAATGCGAACAATGTTGTCGTTTCAACGGGTGGAGCCTTGAGGTTCAATATTCAATCAGCGGATACGGGGATTGTTGATGGGACGCTTAAGGTGGATGGGATTGAAGTTCATCGAGCAACCTTCAAAATGGTATTCAACTCAGTGTCCGATTCAAATTGGGATGTTGATTTTAATATTCGTAACCTAAAAAAGGTTCCGTAGCGCAATGGCTAGGTTTACTAAATTTGTTCTTTTGGCCCAAAGGCTCATCACAAAAAATGGACGTTCCATTGTCATTGTCTTTCCCACAAGCATAGATCAGGACATCAACAAGCCCTACCTAGGGAAGATCGAAAGCGTCAATACCAAGACGGTGGTCGGAGTTTTTTTGAACCAATCCAGAGATGACCAAACGGCTCCGTCGCTTGTCACAAAAGGAGTCAAGCACGTATTGATCGCCGCGGGGGACATCACACCGGATGAAATGACCACGGCAACAAAAATACAGGATCGCGGGATTGATTGGAAAATCAGCAATGTGAAAATCGTCGATCCCGGTGATGACGTGATTATGTACGACGTAGAAGTCAATTCCTAAGTCCAGAAAGGTTTCACCATGGCGTTCATCGTTGAGGATGGTAGCGGGATTGCTGGTGCGAATTCATTTTCTTCTATTGCGTACATCACTAATTATCTCACGGAGCGCAACAGGCAAGCAGAGAATTCTTGGAGTACCCTTGCCGTTGCCGTGCAACAGGCTCACGCGATAGCCGCAACAGATTACCTTGAAAGTCGATATCGAGAATCTTTTGGTGGGAAAAAAGAGTTTACAAGTCTCACCTTGGCCAAGGCGGTCTTAACTTTTGCAGCAAATCCTATAGCGGCCTCGGCGGTGGTCATAGGGTCACAGACCTATACTTTTGTCGCGGCCTTATCCAGCGCCAATGACGTTTTAATCGGAGCCAATGCCAGTGAGTCAATCAACAACCTCATTCAGGCCGTAAGCGCCAACCCGGATACTCTCGGCATAACAGTTGGGGCCGGAACCGTGGCTCATCCTGACGCCTCATCCCGTGCGTTTGAGGATGATGCCTTGATAGCCGAAGCCCGGCTAGATGGAACGCAAGGAAATCTTATTGCCACAACAACCACGGTAGTTGGTGCCGTGTGGTCAAGCGTGACGCTGATCGGTGGGACCGATACGGGAAGGCCGCAACCACTCTCTTTTCCCCGCTTGAATTTAGTTGACCGCGATGGAATAAAGATCCTAGGTATTCCCGATAGGCTCAAGCAATGCAATTCAGAATATGCCGTGCGAAGTGTTGCCTCAATTTTGCAACCAGATCCCGACGTCATAACAGGAAATCAAGTTATTGAGAAGCGAGAAAAAGTTGATGTGATTGAGGAAACAACTCGATGGCTTGAAGGTGGGAGGATTCAAATCTCTATCCCGTATCCAGCCGCCGATAGTTTGATTCAAGAATATCTTATTCCTGGGGGAATACTTTTAAGGGGCTAATGAGTTTTGAAACGGAAAGAAAGCGGGTAGAGGAAGGGTTGGTCCGGGGAGCGGAAAAGCTTATTGTGGAACTGGCCTTTCTCACCCTGCAAACGGTTGTCTTGGCTAGCCCGGTTGGTGATCCGAACCTATGGAAAAGCAAGCCTCCTCCCGGTTATGTCGGGGGCCGGTTCCGCGCCAATTGGCAAGTGAGTCTCAATGCTCCTAATGGAACACAGCTAGATACTATAGATAAAAGCGGGTCCATCGCTATCGGGCAAGGCCGCGGGGTCATACGGGGATTTGATCTTGGAGAAAAAATCATTGTGCAAAACAACCTACCCTATGCGGTCCCACTGAATGATGGGCACAGTCGACAGGCTCCCGCGGGATTTGTTGAGAAATCATTTACGGTCGCGATCAATAGCTTTGACGGAAAGCGAGTTGATTTTAGATGACGCCGGATGAAGCAGAGAAAGCGATTCAATCAGCGTTCAATACCGCGTGGGGAACGACGACTCCTATCGCGTGGGATAACCTGGATTTTGACGCAGAAAGCAGGAATGACTCCTGGGTTCGGCTTAATATCCAGAACACCGCTGGCACCATTGCCAGTTTGGGGGCTCCGGGGACGCGGGGCTTTCGCAACTTTGGAACGGTATTCGTGCAAGTATTCACTCCTGTGGGTCGGGGGAAATCAACGAATACGGTTCTGGCCACAACGGCCAGGGATGTCTTCCGGGGCCAACACCTAGGAATGGGGAGCCTTTGGTTTAGAGATGTTTCAATAGTCAATGTAGGGCCGGACGGAAAATGGTACCAACAGAACGTCACGGCTGAATTTATTTATGATGATAATGAGTGATGCCTCGGGGTAGTCACTTCCTAATGAGGGGGACACGCTATGAGCGATACCAATAGAGTGAGCCTAGGGATTGTTGAAGAGATTACCCCTGGGACCACACCGGCAACTCCGGCATTTCAAGTTTTGAGAATTACGGGAACGCCGAGCCTTGCATTCAACCCTGTCACCGTCACGAGCGAGGAAATCAGGTCTGACCGTAACATCACGGATTTGATTCTTGTGGGTGCTGAGTCGGGGGGAGATGCAGGGCATGAACTTTCACACGGGGCCTTAGATACCATTTTGGAAGGGGCTTTATTCAATGTGTGGACAAATAGGAACCGGCGTGAAAGCGGGAATGTTACGAGCATTTCAAGCAACGTCATCACCGTAGCTTCTGGATCAGCCTTCGCCGTGGATGACCTTATTTACCTGGAAGGGTTTGGGGATCTGAATGATGAGGTGGTTTTCCCAGCCGTGGCTACCACTAACGCAACCAACGTGACCGCCGCAAGCGGGTTGACTGATAATGGGTCGGCACCTTCTACCGCCAAGCTCATTAACACAGGGGTCCAAGGGGCCGCGGGTGATATTGATTCAACCACCTCGCCGGATACCATCACATCAACCATCCTTGACTTTACGACGCTCGGGTTGTTGGTGGGGGATTGGATCAAGATCGGTGGTCCGCTTACCGCGAATCAATTGCCAACACCGGCGAACAATGACTGGGTTCGGATTAGTGCCATTGCGGCCAACGTCCTCACCTTTGACATTGTGCCTACTGGATGGGCAGCAGACGCCAGCACCACGGAACTGGTCTGGTTGAGGTTTGGTGATCGGTTGCGGAATGACGTGGTGGAAAAGCACTACAGCTTGGAGCAAGTGTTTAATGATCATTCCCCGCTTACCTACCAGTATTATACCGGCCAACGGGTGAACACGTTTAACATTGCTTTGGCCTCTCAATCAATCGTCACGGCGACCGCGGGGTTCATGGGCTTCGGGGCCAGCGTGGGTAATACCCGGTTTGCAGGAGCAACGGATATTGTCGCGCCTGCTCGGTCAGTGTTTAACACAAGCTCAAACGTGGGGCGTATCGGGCGAGGTGTGGATGGTCCTATTGGTACTCCAAGTTTTATTTTGGATGGAGCCATAGACATCAACAACAACCTGAGAAGGCAGAACGCGATCGGGAACTTGGGGTCCATTGGGATTGGTGCCGGTGAGTTTTCAGTCACCGGGAACATCAACCTCTATTTCGAGGATAAGAGTTACCTTGAAGACGTGCTGAATAATACTGAGCGTTCATTGGACATTCGGTTCACGGATGGGGCAAACAAAACCATCCTCATTGACATGCCTCGGCTCAAGTACAGTTCCGGGTTTCCCGCTGTGCCGGGGAAAAACCAGGAGGTGTTAATCAACCTTGGCTTCCAGTCCATCTTGGAATCTGCCAACAGCCTATATACGATGCAGATTCAACGGTTCCATAAAACGTAGTAAGTAGAGAAAGGGGGGAGCCTGCACCTCCCCTTAAGATGTCTGGCCAGACTAAGGGGGAGGTCGTGTCGGGGCCTCCCCCCCCCTAACCGACATAGGAGAAGGAACGCATGGCAAAGAAACCAGATCCGACAAATGATGGTTTTGAAAAGAAGAAAGCGCAATTCGCTAATCTGTTTGGGACCTTTGGGGCCAACCCCTTCCTTGAACAAGCCGGGGTCATCGTGCCCTATACCCTTGACGATGGGACGGCTATCAAGTTCAAGCTACGCCGGGCCGGGTTAAGGAACACGGAATGGAAACGGGCTTACAACAGAATGGTCAAGCCGAATGAAGATCGGGTGTTGAGCGGGGAGATTACGGAAGATGAAATGAAGGGGCTGCTCGCTGTGGTCTATGCCGAAGCGGTCATTTTGGGATGGGAAGGTATTAAGGATAGCGATGGTAAGGAAGTGGCGTATTCAAAGGAACTGGCCATTGAACTCCTGCAATTCTTCCCTGACTTGTTCACCCTGATAATCAATAGCGCCCATAGTCGATCCAATTACCAGGAAACGGAATTGGAACGTACCGAAAAAAACTAACGGAAGCCCTGCGTTATCAATTGACGTGGGGCAAGGACAAGACAGATGAGAAGATTCTCGCCGCCGCCAGAGAAGCGGGGGTGCCTCCCCCGGTTACCGTCACCGAACGTCCGACAGTGGACTTGTGGAATGAACTTTATTGGGACTGCTTTATGGACCTCACGGGAACTCGCCCGGTTGGGGGCTCTCTTGGTTTCATTCCTTGGACCGCGATTGATGCGTGGGCCACGAGATATAAAATCATCGAGGCGTTCGAGTTTCAGGTGTTGTGCAGGATGGTCACCGCTCTGGATCTCGAATACCTCGCGCACCACAGAAGGCCGTAATCGAAAGGTGAGGTGTGGCTATGGCTGATGGAACAATCAGAATTGTCATTGACAGTACGGGGGCCGTTCGTGGGGCCAGTGAAGTTAATCGTAGCCTCGGCAAAATCAACGCCTCGGTCAAAACTACCCGGCAAAATGTCGTAGCGACAAACTTTTCTTTTAAGGAATTTACCCGGTCACTTATAGGGCCGCTCGGGTTTGTCGCCGCTGCGGTTGGGGTCGTGAAGATTGTTCGTGACACTATCAGGGTCAACCAACAATTTCAAAAGACCTTATCGGAGTTAAGTGCCATAACCGGGGCCAGTGGGAAAGACTTAAAGTTTCTTTCTGACCAAGCGAAAAATCTTGGCCGGA